>JANWXL010000493.1 GCA_025055265.1 Roseiflexus sp. | reverse complement strand
CCCCGGAGATTACTCAGCGGATTTCCGACCCTGATGCCCTGCGATGTGATCTCAATCTCGCGCAGGGTTCGTTCAAAATCGCTAAGGCGCTTCTTCAAGACGCCAATCGCCTTCCGCATCTCGCCACGAATTTCCAGATATCGAATAAAGATAATGTTATCGCCCAGGTAGCTGAGGTGACCATCAGTTACGCGGAAGTTGCCGGTGATTTCCGCAGACTCAACGACCAGCAGAACTGTCACGTTGCGATGCTGGAGGTATTTGCTCAGCGCATACAACTGAGCTTCCAGGTCTTCGCCGCGGAGCGAGAGACGATAACCGGCAATGCTGTCAATCATCACCAGGCGGGTTCCGTGTTCTTGAACGTCGCGTCGCACAAGGCGAGCAAATTCATCCGCCGTGTACTGGAGCGGCTCAATTTTCGTGATCTGCAACGTTCCCGCGGCCATCATACTGCGCACCGGAATATTGACCGCTTCGCAACGCTCAAGGATGATATCAACTTCCTCCTCAAAGGAATAGACGACCGACCGCTCGCCGCGAGCGGCGGCTTCCTTCATAAACTGCAATCCCAGGGTTGTTTTCCCCACGCCGCTCGGTCCGGCGAGCATGGTGATCGTGCCGCGTTCGATCCCTCCGTGCAGCAATGTATCGAGTTCTGGAACTCCCGATGAAATCTGCTCGCTCGATAATCGCTCCTGCATCAGATCTGGCAGCAACCGGGGAAACACCTGCATGCCGGTCGCACCGAGTTTGCAGGTATGGGCGCCGCTGGCAAAATCCGAGCCGCGAAACTTGGTCACTTCCAGAAAACGGGTATTCGCCACCACCCGCAGATGAATAATCCCATCCGCCATGAACTGCAGGTCCTCATCAGGCGTCTCAGGGCTGGCTTCGGAGGTGAAGAGGAGCGTAATGTTGCGTTCTTTCAGAAAATGGAGAAACGACAGCACCTGCTGGCGAAACTGGTAGGCATCGCTGGCAAGGTAGCGAAACTGTGTCATAGCGTCAAGAAACACGCGCTGCGGCTTGAGACGCTCGACGGTCTCGGTGATTTTTCGGGCAGTTGGCGCGCGTTCGACTTCAGCGGGGGAGAAAATGTCGTAGGTCTCGACCTCGGTGAAGAACTGAGGAGAAGGACTGAGATCGAGGAACTGGACGTGTCGCACGTTGATCCCCAGGCGTTTGGCATTGTCCTGCAACTGGGCGACCGGTTCGGTGAGCGTAATGAACAGCGGCGCTTCTTCGGGCGCGGCTGCACTCAAAAAGTGCATGCCAAGCGTCGTTTTGCCGCTGCCTGGTCCGCCGCGCACCAGATACGCGCGTCCAGCGAGAAACCCGCCGGAGAGGATTTCATCCAGACCTGGAATGCCGCTCGAAAGGCGCTGATCTGACAGAGATTGTTCTGTGGTCATAAACCCGTTGACGGACTCGGATGCTTTGGCGCCACGATCTGCCCCAGAATGAACCGATGGACCCAATCAGCCTTGTCGGGACTGCGGAATTCAAAGGAAAAGCGTCCAAATGAGGTCAGGAGGATGACCTCGCCACTCTGAAAGATCACCCCTTCGTCGGCGACGGCGACAGCCGAAATATGCTGATAGGGAAGAGAGACCATCGCGCGTTTTCTTGCTAGCATGCCCTGGTCGTAGAAGATCACGCGCCGGTCGGTAATACCGACGAAACCGGTTCCCACGCCTTTGCAATCATAGACGGCATACAGGGTTTCGCCCGGCATGAGATACGCCACAATCCGGCGATACTGCGACTCATCATCGTATACGGGCCATCCTGGCGACATGGATCCTCTAACGACATCCGTATACACTTGCGCCTATTGTAGCAGCGTCTGGGCGAAGCGACAACCGCTCAACGCACCTGTGTAGCAGACCTGAGGCATGCACACGGATCGACCGGGGAACATTGTGCCGTATAATATGCCGCACGGGAAGGTGGTTCTGACTACTCCGATGCGCATTCTCATCGTTGACGACAACCGTGATATTCTCGATCTCGTGCAGCGCGTTCTGGCGGCTGAAGGCTACGACATCATCACTGCCCGCAACGGCATCGAAGCGCTCCAGCGCGAAGCAGAGTTGACGCCCGATCTCATCGTGCTCGACGTCAACCTCCCGTATCTGGATGGCTGGGAAGTCTGCCGACAGATCAAAGCGCGGCGTTCCGTGCCCATCATTATCCTTTCAGTGCGTGCTGAAGCGATCGATATCGAACGCAGTCGCGCCGCTGGCGCGGATGATCATCTGTTCAAGCCGTTTGAAATCAGCGACCTGCTCAACCGCATCGAGCGCATCGCAGGGATGCCGCCAAAATAAAAAGCGTCAGCAAATCGCTCACGACTTACCGACGCTTAAACCGTATATGAACCGCCTATCCAGACTCAGGTGCGCCATTTCCGGCAGTGAATAATTGTTCCCTGACCTTCGGCGGATTTGATGTCAAACTCGTCCATGAGCCGTTTGGCGCCGGGCAGACCCATCCCCATGCCGCGTGACGTGCTGTAGCCATCCTGCATAACGAGATCGATATCCGCGATGCCAGGTCCCTGGTCTTCACAGATGATTTCGATCCCCTTCCGTCCGCCGCGCTCGATTTCACGAATGGTTACGGTGCCCGTGCCAGCGTAGAGGAAGATATTCCGCGCCAGTTCACTGACAGCAGTTGCAATACGCGCCTGATCAATCGCACCGAAGCCGAGCGCCTTTGCGGTATCACGGGCAAGGGTGCGAGCGATCACGATATCGAGGTCGCTACGGATCGGCGCAACCTTAGCCTGTGCCATTGGCGTCCTCCTCAGCCTGTCGGCGGAGCATCGCCAGACCTTTCTCAAGATTGAGCGCGGTCATCACGCCGGTCAGTTCCAGCCCCAATTCCACCAGCGTAATCGCAACCGCCGGCTGGAGGCCAGTGATGACCACCTTCGTCCCCATCAGCCCAGCCATCGAGGCGATGTCGCTGATCAGACGCCCGATGAAACTATCCACCACATCGACAGCAGTAAGATCGACAATCAGACCGCGCGCTTTGGTCTCATAGATTTTCTGCAGCAGATCGTCTTTGAACTGCACTGCAGATGCATCGTGCAACGCCACCTGGATCGAGGCTATCAGCACATCGCCGATCTTCAGAATGGGTATCCTGAGGCTTTCCAACGATACCTCCTCAACCTGCGCAGGGATATTCCTGGTTGCTTAGAATTGTCTGAGCAGGTGAAACTATCTAATACATAGACAATCCCGAACAACGACAGACCTGGAGGTGATGGTCACAGAAGCGCCAGACCATCTCCAATTATAACTCACACGCACCACGCCAGTCTATGCGCTAACAGTCCTGATGCATGCATAGGAATCCTGTCGCCGCATAGTATACTACTCCGTCGAAACCATAGCGTTACCAGAGGAACAGGTCATGTCAGACATCACACGCGACTTTACCGCCACAACATTCGTCGTTCACGAGCGACGCACACTGTTGCTTCTGCATCGTAAACTGGGCAAGTGGCTGCCGCCTGGCGGACATATCGATCCACACGAATTGCCCGATGAAGCAGCCATTCGGGAGGTGCGCGAAGAAGCAGGACTCGAGGTGGAGTTGCTGACCACAGGCAGCAGGCTCGGCGAAGTGCGCGTGTTGCCGCAACCGTACTGCATCCTGCTTGAAGACATCACGCCAGGCCATCAGCACATCGATCTGATCTATTTCGCACGGGTGCGCGGCGGAGAGCTGGCGCCAGCGGAGCGCGAGGCGCGGGCGGCGCGCTGGGTGACATGGGACGAACTCGACGCTCCCGATATTTCCGAGGATATCCGTGAGTTAGGGCGACGCGCCATCGAATTGTGCAGTTGACAATGCTTCTGTCAATTAAGGAAAAACCCGACGCAGCGCGTCGGTTGTGACACCGCGGGACACCCAGAGGAACTCGCCTACCGTTGCTACCTCTCGGTCCTGGCGGGGTTTGGCAAGTATCTGCCGCCCCGCGGTGCATCGCACATTATAGCGTGTTCACCCCGGCAATGCAACCTGCTTCAGTCGCGCATACTTTCGAGCGCCAGCGCCACGGCGCCGATGGCTACACTGTCGGGACCAAGCACAGCGCCAACCACCTTCACCGGGCGTGCAACCATCTGCCCAATGTACATGTGCATCCGTTCCTGAATGGCGTTGATAAACGCCTCGCCGCCGTTGCGCGCAACGACCCCGCCGATCACGACCATCTGCGGATCGATCAGGGCGACAATTTGCGCGATGCGCACCGCCAGAATGTCAATCGCTTCGGCGACCACCTGCCGCGCCGCGGGATGGTCGCTGAAAATATCGCTCAACAGGTTCGTGTGCAGGCCGAGTTCCGCCGCGCGGTTCAGCAGCCCTTTGATCGATACGTGCTCTTCCAGGGTTTTGGGCCGCTCACCGGGGCGCCTCGGATCGACCGGACCCACGACAGCGTGCCCGATCTCGCCAGCGGTGGTGGTGGCGCCGTGGTACAGACGTCCATCGAGCACAAGACCAGCGCCAACGCCAGTGCTCAGGTGAATGTAGACCATGTGCTGCGTGTCGCGCCCCACTCCGAAGGTGGCTTCCGCCAGGGCAATCAGATTGGCATCGTTATCGACCACGCACGTCGCGCCAAAGGCATTCTCGAACGCTTCACGCAGCGGATAGCGCTCCCAGCCCGGAACGCGCGGCGACAGCAGCACTATCCCCTGACGGACATCTACGGGACCGCCGAATCCCGCTCCAACACGGACCAGATGTGAGGAGGCGACGCCATGCGCCGCCATAAGCTCGTTTCCCAGGTCAATCGCACCCTTGACGAGTTCCTCCGGCGTCTCACGTTCGGGTTCACGGTGTGCGCTGACATAGGTGTGACGGCTGAGGTCTACCAGCGCCGCTCGCAGTCCGTAACTGCCGACATCGAACCCGAGGACGCATCCCTGACCGCCGAGCAGCCCCCAGCGGTTCTGTGCTAATCGCTCCTGGATGAGCGGCGTCGGGTCAAGCATGGCACACCTCCCTGTGATGGCGCGACAGTGCACACAAGCACGTTTGGAAGCGCCATTATAGCACAGCGATGACCCTGTGTCATATGTCGTAGAACCATGCCGCTTCCGAAGCGTCGCTTTCGGACGCTTTCCTCTCTCGGCGGCAAAGCGAATGGACGGCGAGCCAGGCGGCGACAATGATCAGGAGGGCGCCAGCGCTTATCCTGATGGCAACTATCGGGGAACCGGAACCGGGCGCCGATGATGCAGCGGATGATGTGACGATTGTCGGTTGCGGCGTCGGCGCTGGCGTAACAGAAGCGGTTGTGACCGGGGTGAGCGGTATGCTGTACGGCTCTTGTGCTCCTGATACAACAAACGGTACGGCAGTCGGCAAGCCGCCAGGCGCCCACGCGGGCAGACGCTCATACGCACGGCGGGTGGCGGAAAGGGCGCCGCTCGCATCTGGTCTTGCCCATCCCTCGGAGGCTGGCGTTGCAGGCGTTCTCGACATTCCGGCGCCAACAGGGGAACTGGTCAACTGACCGGTGGGCATTGACGACGGGGTGCGGGTCGGCGAGGAGGTGCGGGTTGGCGAGGAGGTGCGCGTCGCTGACGGTGTTTTCGTCGGCGACGGCGTTCTGGTGAGCGAGGGGGTGCGCGTCGCCGATGGCTCCACGATGGCTGTGGGCTCATCCGTCGGCGAGGGGGTGCGCGTCGCTGATGGCGTTTTCGTCGGCGACGGCGTTCTGGTGGGCGAGGGGGTGCGCGTCGCCGACGGTTCAGCGGTCTCGGGCGGCTCGGCGGTCGGCGAGGGGGTGCGCGGCGGCGAGGGCGTGTTCGACGGCGATGGCGGGCGGGAGGGGGCGGGGGTGCGCGGCGCCGCCGGGTCTGCGGTCTCGGTCGGCGCCACGGTCGGCGAGGGGGAGCGCGTCAGCGATGGAGTGTTCGTCGGCGATGGCGTTCGGGTGGGCGAGGGGGTGCGCGTCGCCGACGGTTCTGCGGTCTCGGTCGGCTCGTCGGTCGGCGAGGGGGTGCGCGTCAGCGATGGCGTTTTCGTCGGCGATGGCGTTCTGGTGGGCGAGGGGGTGCGCGTCGCTGTCGGTTCCGCCGTCTCGGTCGGCTCGTCGGTCGGTGAGGGGGTGCGCGTGGGTGTTGGTTCGGCAGTCGTGGTCTGTGTGTCGGTTACTGTCGGCGGTGTCGTAGGTGCGGCGGAGGGCGTCGCTGCGCCCGATGGCGTGGTTGCCGATGGCGTGAGATCCGGCATCCCGGCAGGTGTCGTCGTTGGCGATGGGTCATGGGTGGGCGATGGTTCGGGAGAAGCGGTATCATCCGGCCGTAGCGTCGGTGTCGCAGGTGGCGCGATCCCGGGCGGCGCGTTCCAGTTGCCGGGCGACGGTTCACTCTTCACCCAGGCGCCGTGCCCATCCGGGATGCGCGCAAAACTCCTGCCGACCGTTGCAGCCATGTAGGGCGCAACGTCCGCAATAGCGCCGGAAGCGTCGATCAGCGTCACAGCGTCTGATCCAGTGTTGTTGAGGATATTTGTGCTCAGTTCAACGACAATCAGACCGTATGGCGGGATGACCACTCCAGGAGGGATGACAGTGTGCGGGCCGCCGGGCGTATCGTCATCAATCCTCCAACCGCCGATATCGAGCGGCGTAGTGCCGGAGTTGACGATCTCGACCCATTCCGGTCCGCTGGACGGGGCAGGCATGAATTCGTTGATGAGGGCAGTCGGCGCGGCAGTGATGGATATTGGCGCGATTGCCACTGTCACGAATGCGGCAAGGACGATGAGCCCGAGAGCAAGCCAGCGCATACCGCCTCCTGGCGCATACAAAAACGCTATGCCGATCCTGCCACGGGCGCGCGCTTCACGAAAGAGCGCCGATCATCCTGTTCTGCGCTGGCTTTTGGGGCGGGCGACAACGGTACTGTGAGCCTCCTGGAAGACCGAGTCTGTCGTCGTAACCTCCGCGGGTATGGTATCATCATAAAGGCAGCGGCGCAGAGGAGCCGTTCATTCAAGGCAAAGGGAGACGACGACATGCATAGCAAAGTTGTCATTATTGGTTCTGGTCCGGCAGGATTGACCGCCGCGCTCTATGCGGCGCGCGCAAACCTCGAGCCGCTGGTGATCCGCGGATTGCAACCGGGCGGTCTGATTGCAACGACCAGCGAAGTCGAGAACTATCCCGGCTTTGTTGAGGGGGTTGGCGGTTTCGAGCTTGCTGACAATATGGAGAAGCAGGCGGCTCGTTTTGGAGCGCGCTACATGGATGCCATCGTTGAGCGCGTTGATCTGTCGCAACGCCCGTTCCGCATCTTCCCCGACAACGGTGAGGAGGTGACGGCGGACGCGCTGATCATTGCAACCGGCGCATCGCCGCGCAAACTCGGCGTTCCCGGCGAAGAACGGCTGGCGAACCGCGGCGTGTCATACTGCGCAACGTGCGATGGGTTCTTCTTCCGCGGCAAGAAGGTCGTCGTGGTCGGCGGCGGCAATAGCGCGCTGGACGAGGGTCTCTTCCTGACGCGCTACGTTTCTGAACTGAAGATCGTGCATCGCCGCGACGCGCTGCGCGCCGATCCGATCCTGCAGGAGCGCGCATTCTCGAACCCCAAGATTTCCTTCGTGTGGAATTCGGTAGTCGAGGAAATCCTGGGAGACGACAAAGTGACCGGTGTGCGCGTGCGCAACCTCAAGACCGGCGAAGTCTCGATCATTGAGACCGATGGCGTGTTCCCGTATATCGGTCACATTCCGAACACATCGTTGTTCAAAGGTCAACTGGAACTTGACGAGAACGGGTATATCGTCGCCGACCATCGGACGCGCACCGGCATTCCGGGAGTCTTTGCAGCGGGTGATGTGGTTGATCATATCTACCGCCAAGCGATCACAGCGGCAGGCGAGGGGTGCAAAGCGGCGATGGAGGCGACCTGGTTCCTGAGCGAGCAGGAACACGCAGCAAAAAAGTCGGCCGAACTTGCAGCGGCGCCAGCATAAGCGAAGATGGTCATGCAACGCGAGTCACCTTATCCGATGGTCTCAATTGATGAGGCGCAGCGCCTCATCACCGCACACGTTGCGCCGCTCGGCGTCGAGGAGATCGATGTGCTCCGCGACGTTGCCGATGGTCGGGTGCTGGCGGAGGATGTGTATGCCGTCGAACCGCTGCCTGACGTGCCCAAAGCGGCGGTTGACGGGTATGCGTTACGCAGCGCCGACAGCGATGCGCCGCGCCGCGTGATCGCCGAGGTGACCGCTGGCGCGACGCCAGGGTTGCACGTCGCAGCCGGGACGGCTGTACGCATTATGACCGGAGCTCCGGTCCCGGATGGCGCCGACGCCGTAATTATGGTGGAGCATACCGAGGAGCGCGATGGTACGCTGCTCGTGCAGCGCACACCCCGCGCTGGGGATAACATTCACACGGTCGGACAGGACATCGCCGCCGGGCAACTGGTGCTGGCGCGCGGGACGACGCTCGGCGCCGCCGAGATTGGGTTGCTGGCGACCGTAGGGCGCGCCCGTGCGAAGGTGTACCGGCGCCCGGTGGTTGCGGTGCTGGCGACGGGTGATGAGGTGTATGAGCCGGATGGCGAGGTTTTTCCCGGCGGGGTGCGCGACAGCAACCGTTACGCATTGATGGCGGCGGCGCGTGAAGCCGGATGCCTGGCGCTCTCGCTCGGCATTGCGCGCGATGA
>JANWXL010000291.1 GCA_025055265.1 Roseiflexus sp. | reverse complement strand
ATGATCAATCCGCCGACAATCGCACCGGGGATGCTGTCGAGACCGCCAAGGATCACCACCGGGAAGACCAGCAAGCCGACGCGGGCGATCTGCCCGGAGACGCCGCCGAAGATGCTCATCAACAGAATACCGCCGACCGACGCAGTCACAGCAGCAATTGCCCAGGCGACCGCCCACACCTTTTTGACGCTGATGCCCATACTCAGCGCCGCCTGCTGATCGTCCGCAACGGCGCGCATGGCGATGCCCTCGCGGCTATAGCGAAAGAAGAGGGTCAGCACGGCGAAGAGGGTCAATGCCAGCGCAATCGCCCACAGGCGATCCACGCCGACGCTGGCGCCGAACAGCGTGATTGTGTCGCGGGGCAGAAACTGCGGCGCCGTTCGCGGCGTCACTCCCCATATCCCGCCGATAATGGCGCGCAGCAGCGACGAAAGCCCAATTGTGACCATAATAACTGAAATGACCGGCTCGCCGATCAGCGGGCGCAGCACGAGTTGCTCGATCAGCACGCCAATGAGCGCCGCCAGCAGGACGGCGATGATGACGCCGACAGGCCACCACAACCCGATCATCTCTACCGTGGTGTACGTCAGGTAGGCGCCGATCAGCAGCAACTCACCCTGGGCGAAATTGATCACGTCGCTGCTTTTGTAGATCAGCACGAAGCCGAGCGCAACCAGCGCGAAAATGGCGCCATTGGCGATCCCGCTCAGGGTCAGTTGCACGATTTTTTCCATACGCCGCTCCGAATTATGAACATGCACAAAATAATCTGACATTCGCGCTGCGCCCGGCGGCTGATGGTTTTTGAAAAAATTATTCCGCTGTCCTCCCGCTCGCCTGGCGCCTAAAGTCGCGGGCTACAGTTGCGAAGCCCGCCTGCGCGGGCTGGATCCGGCGATATCGAATTATTTTCTCAAACTCCATAAGCCGCGGGCTACGGTTGCGAAGCCTGCCTGCGCAGGCCATACCGGATTTGTTCGCTTCTCCGCTTGCGTGTATCTCATCCTTCGCCAGCATCACCGCGCCAGCGCACGTTCCATCCGACCGTCGGACGCGGCGACCTTTGACTCCTCCAGATCCTCGATGCGCAACCGCGTCTTGATCAGCGCCGTGCGTCCATCCTGATAGGTGATTGTCGTTTCGACCTCCATCTCGCGCTGATCGCTGTACAGCGCTTCCACAATATCGTGGTAGCGCTCTGCAATCAAACGGCGACGGACTTTGCGCGTGCGAGTCAATTCGCCGTCGTCGGCGTCGAGCTCCTTGTGAAGCAGCAGAAATCGCCGGATGCGCGCAGCGGCGGGCAGATCGGCGTTCGCGCGCTCGACATCTTTGCGGATCAGCGCATAGACCTGCGGTTTCTGAGCAAGATCGGTATAGGTGGTATAGGAGATCTGTGCATTCTCCGCCCATTTGCCCACATTGGCGAAGTCGATGTTGATGATGGCAGTGACAAAGGGCCAGTTGCCGCCGAAGACCACTGCCTCTTTGATATAGGGGCTGAATTTCAGTTTGTTCTCGATGAACTGCGGCGAGAAGATCGTTCCGTCCCGCAGCGTCATCACATCTTTCGCGCGGTCAATAACGACCAGATGCCCGTCCTCATCGAAGTACCCGGCATCGCCGCTGTGCAGCCAGCCATCTTTGAGCGTTTCGGCGGTCGCTTCAGGGTTCTTGTAGTAGCCGATGAACACCGATGGACTTTTGACCAGGATCTCGCCGTTCTCGGCGATGCGAACCTCGGTGTTGGGCAGCGGCGTGCCGACCGTCTGGAACTTGATCTGCCCATCGCGGTGGATCACGCTCAAACCGGCGCTTTCGGTCTGACCATAGACCTGCTTGAGATTCACGCCGATCGCGTGGTAGAACCGAAACACATCAGGTCCGAGCGCTGCGCCGCCGGTATAGGCGCGCTTGAGAAACCGCAGCCCCAGATGATCCTTCAGTTCCTCGAAGACGAGGATGCGCGCCAGGGCATATTTCAGGCGCAGGAAGAGATCAGGCGCTGTGCCGTTGAAACGAGCGTCCGCCATAGCGTATCCCTGGCGCAGCGCCCACTCGTAGACTGCGCGTTTGAGCCGCGTACTGTCCTGAATCTTAACCTGCACCTGCGAGAGCATATTCTCCCAGATGCGCGGCGGTGAAAACATGACCCGCGGACCGATTTCGCGGATGTTTTCCTGCACTGTGTCGGTCGACTCAGGGAAGTTGATAGTCAGTCCGCACTGCAGACCGGCTGCCACGGTAATCATCTGCTCGCCGACCCAGGCGAGCGGCAGAAAACTCACAAACTCGTCATCAGGTCCCAGCGGATCGACTGCCAGCAACCCGGCGCCCTGATTGATCAGGTTGCGGTGGGTCAGCATTGCCAGTTTGGGCTTGCCGGTCGTGCCGGAGGTTGTGGAAAGAATGGCGACATCATCAGGTCGCCCCTGACTCAGCTCAGCCTCAAACAGTCCAGGATGCTCACGATCACAGGCGCGCCCGAGTTCCTCAATCTCAGGAAAGCTGGCAAGATACGGCTCTCGGTAGCTGCGCAATCCTTTCGGTTCGTAATAGATGACCTTGAGAATGCCGTGGAGTCGGGGCCAGATTTCGATGATCTTATCAACCTGCTCCTGATCCTCAGCCACGATTACCCGTGCATCAGCAGCCTCGATCAGGTAACGCACCTCTTCAGCAACCGAGTCCTGATACACCCCGATCGACGCGCCGCCGATCGCCTGCGCAGCAAGTTCGGCGTACAGCCATTCGGGGCGGTTGTCGCCAATAATCGCAATCTTATCGCCGCGTTGCACCCCCAATGCATGCAACCCCATGGCGAACGCCCGCACGTGATCGGCAAACTGTCGCCAGGTGACGGTTTGCCAGATGCCGAAATCTTTCTCGCGCAGCGCAACCCGATCGCCAAAACGTTGCGCGTTGTGCATCAATAACTGTGGAAGCGTCATGTCGTCCATTTGCATCGTTACCGTTCCTGACGAATTGCATGCTCACGACCAAGATAGGCGTCGATAACTTTCGGGTCGGATCGCACTTCATCGGGCGTACCGTCGGCGATCAACTGACCAAACTCCAGCACAGCGACACGGTCGCTGATATCCATCACCACTCCCATATCGTGCTCGATCAGGACGATGGTGGCGCCCCATTCTTCGTTGACATCGAGAATGAAGCGCGCCATATCCTCCTTTTCTTCGCTGTTCATGCCAGCCATTGGCTCATCAAGCAGCAGCAGGCGCGGCGACATCGCCAGCGCACGACCAAGTTCGACTCGCTTTTGCAGACCATACGGCAGCGCCCCGACGACCTTCTTTCGGATGGACTGAATTTCCAGCAGGTCAATCACCTGCTCCACCACCTCACGATGAGCGATCTCCTCACGCTGCGCGCGCCCCCAATAGATGCCGCCGCTCAAGATGCCGCTGTGCATATGGATGTGACGCCCAAGCATCAGATTGTCGAGAACGGTCATGTGACGAAACAGTTCGATGTTCTGGAAGGAGCGCGCGATCCCGAGGCGGGCGATGTGATGGGGCGCCATGCCCACGATGTTGCGGCCCTCGAAGCGTATTGCCCCGTGTTGAGGGCGGTACAGCCCGCTGATACAGTTGAGGAGACTGGTCTTGCCGGCGCCGTTTGGCCCGATGATCGCCTGAATGGTTCCTGCGTAGACGTTGAACGAGACGCTGGAAAGGGCGCGCACCCCGCCAAAATCGAGGCTCACGCCGTCGATTTCCAGCTGCGGTCGTGGCGGCGAAGCTCCGTTGCTCTTCGTCATGTCAATCGCTCCTGACGCTGCTCCGGGGCGTTGATCCAGTCAGGCAGGTTGTATGAAAATGATACGGCAACCACATCCCGCATTCGCGCGGTCAGCAATCGTAAGAGATAGTCAAACAGACGGCGTTTAGGCCTGGAAATGGTGAGCGGAGCTACTATTTTCTTACATTATAGCGGGATTTCTCGTTTTGTTCAATCCCTTTCGGAGCACGCGATCACCAACTCCTTCGGGAACGGCGTCAGGCTCTCGAAGCGTCCGTCCGGCGCGCAGTAGTACGTATCCTCGATCCGCACGCCAAAGCCGCGGTTCGGATAGTACAGCCCCGGTTCAACAGTGAACACGGCGCCGGGTTCAATGGTGTCGCCGCGATCAACCAGTGAGGAGAAACTCAGGTCTTCATGGATTTCCAGCCCGAGACCGTGACCGAGGGAGTGAATATACCCCTCCTCAATAGGATAGGTGCGGCGTATCGTGTCATGACCGCGCGCCTCGAAGTAGTCGCACACCATGTCCTGGTACTTCCTGGTCGGCGCGCCTGCTTCGAATGCGGCGGTCACCATCTTGAATGCGCCAAGCACGTCATCGTAAGCCTGCTGTAGTTCTGGCGGCGCGTATCCTATAGCAAATGTGCGAGTCATATCGTGGTAATATCCTCCTCCCGCTTCGCGTGGGAAGATATCGATCACAATCGCCTGCCCCGGACGCAGCAGCATATCGTCGTCGCCGCGCGCATGCGGCAAACCGGCGTCGCGTCCCTGAGCGACGATCATGCCTGCCGGCGCTTCCAGCCCCTGAGCGGCAATCTCGCGCAGCATCACCCGCCGCACATCGCCAATCGTGAGCGGTGCGCCGTCGGCGCCGCGGACGCAGTCGCCATCGATCCGTCCCGCCCGGATGAAATCGACCGCCGCCTGAACGACGGCGCACGTCTTGCGCCCGACAGCGCGCATACGTTCGATCTCATCGGCGTCTTTGGTCAGGCGCGCCATCGAAATCACATCGCGGTCGAGTTCGGCCACAATCTCAAGTCCGTCGATCTGCTGCGCCAGGCGCGTCATGAGTGCGAAGAACGGCCCGGCTTTGACCGTGCCGTAGACGCCGACGCGCCCGCGCACACCGAGATCGGTAAAGATGCGCCGTCGATGTTCTACCCGCGCTTCCAGGCGGTCGGGAAACTCCTGGAGAATCTCGCGCAGATTCCAGCGGTTGAGCGACACCAGCGCGAGACCAGTCTGTTCGGCTTCGTTCTGCTCCCACGGTCCATGGAGCAGCATCGCAGGTTCGCCGCGCTTTTTGATGATCAATCCAGGAATGTGACGCCCGCCCACGAAGTAGTTGTAATCGGGATTGGCGCTTTCCAGTCCGTCTGGTCCTTCGACGACGATCGCATCCAGGTTTCGTTCCGCCATCAATCGGTCAAGATCGTGTTTCAAGATGTCCTCCTGTGTGGGGGTCAGGGATTAGGGGTTAGGGGTTAAAGGTTAAGGGTTAGGGGCTAGAAGTCTGCCTTCCGCCTTTGTACCCGCACCCTGCTAGCCTCGCGTCCTGCGCTGCATGCCGCGCGCCTGGCTTCGCCTTCCCACCTGCCACCTTCCGACGTGCACCGCGCTAGCCTCTCAAAGATTAAGAAAATAGTTCGGTCTTCCTGGGCGCTGCGGGCTGAAGCCCTGGCTGAGGTCATGAAAGCCCCTCTGGGGCTTCCACGTCCTGAGCGAGGGCTTTAGCCCGCAGCTCAGAGGGCGCGCGACCTGGCGGCGCAGGTTTACCGGATGTATTTCTTAACCTTCATTTGTCCTGCGCTGCATGCCGCGCGCCTGGTTTCGCCTTCCCACCTGCCACCTTCCGACGTGCACCGCGCTAGCCTCTCATGAAGATTAAGAAAATAGTTCGGTCTTCCTGGGCGCTGCGGGCTGAAGCCCTGGCTGAGGTCATGAAAGCCCCTCTGGGGCTTCCACGTCCTGAGCGAGGGCTTTAGCCCGCAGCTCAGAGGGCGCGCGACCTGGCGGCGC
>JANWXL010000269.1 GCA_025055265.1 Roseiflexus sp. | reverse complement strand
GGGCAGACGAATGCGCTCGGCACGGACGCGATCAAGGTGGCGATCATCTACAAGCCTGCGGTGGTCGAGCCAACAGGACGGACCGCGGCGCTCAACACGGTGGCGTTCGTGAACGGCGGCGACGGCGCGCCGCGCAACCGTCCGGCGCTGGCGCAGACCTTCCGCCATCGCGCAACTGGCGAGGACGTGACGGTCGTGGTCAACCACTTCAAGTCGAAGGGCAGCCCGTGCGACGCTCCCGATGCGGGGGACGGCTCCGGCAACTGCAACATCGTGCGGCGCACCGCAGCGCAGGAGCTGGTCGCGTGGCTGGCGACCAATCCGACCGGCACGCGGGACGCGGACATCCTGATCATCGGCGACCTGAACGCGTATGCGCAGGAGGACCCGATTGATGTGCTGCGGGCTGCAGGGTACACCGACCTGGCGCGGACGTTCATCGGCGCGGATGCATACTCCTACGTGTTCAACGGGCAGTGGGGGACGCTGGACTACGCGCTGGCGTCGCCGTCGGCGCTGGCGAAGGTGAGCGGGGTGACGGAGTATCACATCAACGCCGACGAGCCGAGCGTATTGGACTACAACCTGAACTTCAAGAGCGCGGGGCAGGTCACCAGTCTGTTTGCGCCGGACCAGTACCGCACCTCGGACCACGACCCGATCCTGGTCGGGTTGAACATGACTGCTCCGGGAAGCGGGAGGCCAACTGTTTACCTTCCGCTGGTTGTACGCTAAAACGATGCCGGCGAACAGGAATGAGAACTCGCACGGCGCCTAAAGTCGCGGGCTACGGCATGCGAAGCCTGCCTGCGCGGGCTAAATCCGGCGATACCAGATTATTCTCTCAAAAATCATAAGCCGCAGGCTACGGCATGCGAAGCCTGCCTGCGCGGGCTGGACCGGG
Source organism: Roseiflexus sp. (assembly GCA_025055265.1). Classification (GTDB taxonomy): domain Bacteria; phylum Chloroflexota; class Chloroflexia; order Chloroflexales; family Roseiflexaceae; genus Roseiflexus. The sequence goes on along the minus strand of JANWXL010000269.1, from coordinate 4,157 downwards.
CAATACCGGATTATTTGCTCAAACTCCATAAGACCTCGCTCAGAATGTAGAAGCCTCGAAGGGGCTTGCACGATCTCAGCCAGGGCTTCAGCCTGCAGCGCCCAGGAATACCAGACTATTTTTCTTGGTCTTCATCAGCCCACCTCAGGTGACGGTCATCTGCACCAGGCGAGTCGGCGTTAACGTCCGAGCGGCATTGCATCCTGCGCTGCCAGACGCTACAATGCCCTGCGTGATTGTGTGGAAGGAGTCATCATGCAACAACGTCCTTTCTGGCATATCGGCGTAATTGCAGTTCTGCTCCTGGCGCTCGCCGCCTGTGGCAGCGCTGCCGCGCCGCCTGCTGCTTCGCCGCCAGCCGCGGCGCTGCCAGTGCAGGGTGCAACCGCAGTCAAACCGCCTGCCGTCTCACCAACAGCACCGGCGACCGCCTCACCACAGGCGATTACGCCATCACCGGTTCCGCGCACAGCGTCAGGCGGCGTCGAGGTGATCACCGGCGAATTCGAGTACACCAATGACATCATTACCGTCTATTATGTCGAACACGCTGTCGCGCTCGTCGATCTCTACGGCTTCATTACCCGTGACGAAGAATGGGAATTGCCGGTCGAGAGTCAGGTGTTGGGACCGCTGACCATCGACCCTGATCAGCAGCGCGGCGAGTTTCGCCTGGCGCTGCCCGTGCGCCCGGCAGGGGTGCAGGCGGATGTCGATAACGACACGCAGCGCGACGCAGGCGTGCAGGTGTTCGTCGTGGCGTACTGGCCCAACCTGTATGGCGGACCCTTTTCCGAAGGGGACGACCGCAGTTTCGGTTGGCCCTCCTACCTGGCTTCAACGGTCAACGACCCGGAGAACAACGATGAAATCACCGGCGGCAAACTGGTCGTGTGGGCGCCGGATGATGCACAGCAATTTCCGACCGATTTCGGTCCTGACGGATCGCTGTTCACCGCCGATGACCCGGTGGGTCCGCTCCCTGCCGGGTATTCGGTCATCGATCTCGATAAGCGTCCATTCGCTATCGAGCGCGACCGTGAAGTGCGGGTGACGCTGTATGAACCGCCGGATGCGGCGATCAAGGACTTCTCTGATCTGTCGTACACCAGGGCGTTCGATGAAATGTTCAAACGGGTGCGCGTCGAGTACGCCTTCAATGGTGTTCCTGGCAAAGCGCCGGATTGGGACGCGCTCTACACCGAACTGGCGCCGAGGGTTGCTGAAGCGGAGCGCCGACGGGATCGGCGAGCATTCTTCGAGGTGATGCTCGATTTTGCGAACGCCTTCCGCGATGGACACGTCGGCGTCAGTTCGCCGCTGTCCGGTTCACTGTTCCGTGAACGCGCGGCTGGCGGATACGGGTTTGCCATCCGCGAACTGGACGACGGTCGCGCGCTGGTGGTATTCGTAACGCGCAACAGTCCCGCTGATCGCGCCGGGATGCAGGTCGGCGCCGAATTGCTGGCGTTCAACGGCGCACCGGTCAAAGACGCGATTACTGCTGTCGAGCCGCTGGGCGGACCGTTCTCAACCGACTTTGCGCGCCGGTATCAGCAGGCGCGCTACCTGTTGCGCGCGCCGATTGGGACGGAAGCGCGGGTGACGTTCGCCAACCCGCGCAGTGCGCCGCAGACGGTTACGTTGCGCGCAGTGGAAGAACGCGACAGTTTCCTGGCGACGTCCATTTACGAGGAGCGCAACCCGGCGGCGTTGCCGGTCGAGTTCGAGCAACGACCGTCCGGCGTCGGGTACATTCGCATCAACGACAACTACGACGACCTGAACCTGTTGATCAGGCTTTTTGAACGCGCGCTGAAAACATTCGAAGACCTGGACGTTCCTGGCATCATCATTGACATGCGGCAAAATGGCGGCGGCGCGCCGCTGGGTCTGGCAGGATTTCTGACCGATCAGGAGATCGTTATCGGGCAGGATGAGTACTACAGTGAGCGCACCGGCAAGTTTGAAGCGGATGGTCCGGTTGATAAGATTCTGCCAAACCAGAATCAGTACCGCTTCGACAAGATCGTGCTGCTGGTGGGTCAGGCATGCTTCAGCGCGTGCGAGTTCGAGTCGTATGGCTTCAGCAAAGTTCCCGGCGTGATCGTCATCGGTGAAACGCCGACGGCGGGAGTGTATGCTGAGGTATCACGCGGGCAGTATCTGCTGCCGGACGACATCTTCCTTCAGATTCCAACCGGGCGCACGGTGCTGCCGGATGGAACGCCGCTGCTGGAGGGGGTGGGGGTCGTGCCAACGATCCGCGTGCCGGTGACCGCCGAAACGGTACTGTCGGACCGCGACGTCGTGCTGGAACGGGCGGAGCAGGAGATCGTCGGGCGCTGATCCTATCGCAAATACTCGCTCACCTGGCGCACCCAGTCGGCGGCGCCGTACCAGATCAGGAAAAGAACTGTAGTGATGGCAATGGCAGCGCCAGCCCGACCGCGGCGCTGCCATTGCTCCAGTGCTACTCCCGCACCGATGCAGAGCGCCGGATAGATAAAGATCGTCCAGCGCACCGGCTGATCGCTGAACAGAAGCGTTCCCAGGCTTACGATTACGCCGAGCCAGCAGGCTGCCAGTGCAATACTCAACGATCTGCCGCGTGAGCGAATAGCGATCAACGCACCGACGATGCTGGCTGCCAGCGCAATCGGCGATACAGGTGCGCCGGGGCTGAAAACGAAGCCGATCACCCACCAGTTCAGTTTGTCAAGCAGGGGATCGCCTGGGGGGCAGATGATCCCCTGCACTGCCAGCGCCTCCTGCGCAATACGGCGCTCCTCTGCCACATAGCCGAATGCCGAGTAGAAGAGCGTGAACGCTGCGAGACCCGCAATGCCAGCCGCGACAGCGGGGCGCCAGACGCTTAGGAGAAGTGTCGAGTTTTTCAGACGCGAGAGGTATTTACCACGTCCTGACGCCTTTTTCCCCTCATCCCCCTTTTCCCCTTCTCCCACCTCCCCGCGCCCCCCGCGTGCGGGGGGTTGGGAGGGAGAAGGGAGAGGTTGGGCATCCTGAGTCAGACCTAACAAGAGCCAGACGGCGAGCGCTGCGCCGGTCGAGAGTGCAACGCCGCCGTGACTGAGCAGGATCAGGAGGAACAGGGCAGCGCCGGAGAGCATCATCTTCCACGATTGATTGCGCAGCGCCAGCGTCATCCAGAGGATCAGCGGCGCAACCAGCGCCTGCGCCAGCAGGTTCGCCATTTCGCCGACGGAATAGGAGCGCAGGATCGGCGGCGCGAGGGCGTAGATCGCCGCTGCGTAGAGAGTTGCCGTTGTTCCTGCGCCAGCGCGCCGGATCAGCAGCCACAGGACAGCGACTGTCAGGCTTTCCAGCAATGCTGTGCCAGCCTGCACCAGCAACGTCAGCGCTGCCCGGTCGGCGCCGGTCAGCAGCACGACAGGCAGCAGCGCCAGGTATCCGCCTGGCGGGTACGGTTGCGGTCCGGCGCCAGCGCGACAGGGGAGTCCTTCGGTGAAGAGGATCGCACCGCGCGCCACATCCGCCAGGTTGTTGACATGCAGCCCCAGATCGCTGGTTAGCGCGTAGGGATGGATCATCCCTGCTACGCGAACGAACCACGCAACTGCTGTCAGTCCAGCAGCGGTTGCGGTATCTTCAACCGGTTGTACGGTGCGCAGCGCCATCTCGACGAAGGGGGTCAGCGCATACGCTGCCCACACCCACACTGCAACGGTCGGAACGAAAATCGTTGCGTCCATGCGACGTGTTGCGATCGTCCAGGCCACAATCAGCGCCACGGCCGCTACAACCGCGATGGGAACGTTCGCAGCGCGACGGAAAGGCGCACAGGTGCGCCGCGCCAGTACATATACCCCTGCCAGCGCGGCTGTCGTCCAGGCCAGAGTTGTCCACGCTGGTCGGTAGGGCGCCGGTTGCGCGGGAGTCGCCACAATCCGAAAGATTGGCAATCCCAGAGTGCGAGGATCGGAAGGGGCGATCAGGCGCGGAGTCTCGAACGTCAGGCGCAGATTGCCGACCGCGTCGGCGGGGGCAAGAATGGCATACGTCCGCCGCCGTGCGTCGATCTGAAGCGTGATCTGCGAACCGTCGGCAGCGCGCCAGACGCTGCTGACTGCACTGCCATCAGGTCGTCCGCTGGCGGCGGTGACGCGCAGCAGCCA
>JANWXL010000257.1 GCA_025055265.1 Roseiflexus sp. | reverse complement strand
AGGGTATTTTGATCCGCTGTCGCTCGACTTCGGTGCGTTTGTGCGCGATGATTCGGTTGAGAATGGTATCCATACCCCTCTCGCCTTTGCCGCGTTCAACGTCCAACCATCTCCGCTGCGTAACGGGATCGACCGGCAAGCCGCAATTCTTCGACCGCCACCCGGATCTGCGGGTCCTCCTCGAAGGGGTAGCGCCACCAGTCAACTTCGACGATGCGATCAGGCTGCACGCCTTTCCCTTCGAGCAACGAACCGTCAGGCAGGCGAAAGACCAGCTCCGCCAGCCAGAAGCGTGAACCGTCATCGAGATCATACCCAATCAGGTTTTCGGTATTACCAGCGCTCGGCGTGCCGACCACCCGCGCCCGTCCGCGAAACTGCATGCCAGCGGCGAACATTTCAGCAGCGCTGGCGGTTTCATCGCTGGTCAGCACGACGATTGGCGTTTGCTCAAGCAGCGGCAGCGTCTTGCCGGACGGCACATCGATGCTGTAGGAGCGGTCGCGTCCGCTGCTGCTGCCAATGGTTCCTCCATCAAGAAACAATCCAAGGGTGCGCCGCAGCATATCGAGGCGCCCGCCGCCGTTGGCGCGCACATCCAGAATAAGCCCATCGAGCGGACCGGATTGATAGAGTGATCGGATGGCGTCGGTCACACGCTCGTCGAGAGAGGAGACGTTGAATGTGTCGATCAGAACCACGCCGACATCGGTTCCTGGCACGCGGCGCGCCTCGACGATCGGGAACGCATCGGGTGGAATGACCTGCCGGATCACCGTGACATCGCGCACTGTGCCGCTGCTGTCGAGAACCCGGAGCTGCACCGGCGTTCCCGGTTGCCCGCGCACAACGGTGACCGGACCGCCAGGACCGAAGGTGACGGTGTCGCTGACCGGCACGCCATTGACCGCAATGATCAGGTCGCGCGGTCGGATCCCTGCCTGTTCCGCCGGACCGCCGGGAGCGAGACGGGTGATCAGAATCCCCTCCGGCAGTTCGCGAATCATGGCGCCAATGCCAGCATACGCCACGCCGCCATCGAAACGAGCGGCCTCTTCCGCCACTTCCTGGGGCGTATCGAAGCGCGTATGGTCATCGCCAAGCCGTCCGACCATCTCTTCGATGAGCGCGTAGAACTCCGCTTCCGAGGCAGCGCGGGCAATTCTCGGCTCGAACTCCCTGCGCACAGCATCCCAATCGACGCCGCCGTAGTCCTCGTACACATACCGGTCGCGCACCAGCGTCCAGACATCCTCGAAAACCGCCTGGCGCTCATTCGCGCTTAACGGCGCAAGTGTCGGGGTTGGCAGAAGCGGATAGGGAGTGACGGTTGGCGTCGCCGTAGGCGCAGGAGTCGGTGTTGGCGTTGCCGTTAGCGTTGGGCGCGGCGTATCAGTCGGCGTGAGAGTCGGCAGCGGCGTTGATGTCGGAGGCGGCGCTGGCGTTGCGACCGGCGCCGGTCGCAACGTTACCGGCAGGTTGCCGCAGCCTGCCAGCGCAACAATCAGCAGTACGATAGCGAAGCGGAGACACCGAATCATCATAGCTCCATTGTACACGAGAAAATGCAACTGCGCCGCCAGGCTCAACATCCTGAATGGCGCCGCATCGACGCCAGAGGTGAATGCAGCGCTCGTGTGGGCGGGTTGTACGGTTGCCCTCTCTCGCCTCACACCCTGCGCTTCGCGCCCCGCTGCGGTCAGCGAATAGGGAAGCGAATAAACCAATGGAAGCGAATGAGCAAATGCGCCGCGTCTCTGGCGCCCCGTTCCCTCTTGCCTTATCCCCTCTTCCCTCTCGCCCCGTCTCCTCCCGCCGCATCCCCTCTCGCCTCATCCTCTCTTGCCTCTCGCCCCGTCCCCTCTTGCCTCGTCCCCTCTTGCCTCGTCCCCTCTCGCCTCTCACCTCGCGCCTCTTATTCCCATTTCGCCTCCATATCGAACGCATTTTGATCCGACTCTGGCGACGCTCCTCGGCTATACTTGATGACAGACTGCGGCAGCGCGGTTGGCTGTCGCCTGCCCGCGTTCTGCGATCTGGCGACTTCGAGCGTTCCAGGATTTGCAGGCGCGGCACGGAACATATACACAGCGCGCTGTGTGTCAGCGAACTGTAACGCTGCCCACTGGCGCTCGAACACACTCAGGAGTACACTCAGATGGAGGCGATAGTCTGCCCTGTCAGGCGAGAGGTCGATGTCTACGTCGCCATGGGGCGCGCGCGCGATATGGCAACGGCTCTGGGGTTCGATGACATCGACCGCACGCGCATCGAAATTGCGGTTCTGGAACTGACACGCAACATCCTGGCGCATGCTGGCAGCGGTGAACTGATGATCGAATGCGTCGACGACAACGGTCGTCAGGGGATTGCCATCGAGGCGCGCGATCAGGGACCCGGCATCGCTGATATTGCGCTGGCGCTGCGCGACGGGTACAGCACTGCGCGTACGCTTGGCGCAGGTCTTCCTGGCGTGCAGCGCTTGATGGACGAATTTCATATCGAGTCGACGGTTGGCGTCGGAACGCGCGTACGCGCGGTGAAGTGGCCCGGCAAACGCGCCAGCGGGCCTGGAAAGGTCCGCCGATGACCATCGCGTGGGGGGCATACAATCGCGCCAAGCAGGGTCAATCGATCTCCGGCGACGCCTGGCTGGTGGCGACCCTGAGCGGAAGCAGCGTGCTGGCGGCAGTCGTCGATGGGCTGGGCGGCGGCGAGGAAGCGGCGCGTGCGGCGCGCATGGCGGAAATGATCTTCCGCGAACGCGCCGAACGACCGCTGCAGGAACTCATCCGAGTCTCGCACGAAGCGCTGCACACAACACGCGGCGCTGTCGCTGGATTGCTCCGGATCGATCCGGTCCAGAGCAGTGCATCGTACATCGGGGTCGGCAATGTCGGGATCTATGTCTACAGCCGGAAACCGATCAAACCAATCTCGAAGAATGGCATTCTCGGCTATCGCCTGCCGACGCTGCTTGAGCTGACGTATACCTATGATCCGGGCGATCTCTTTGTGTTGTACAGCGATGGCGTATCATCACACTTCGCTCAGGACCTGCATCTCGACATCCGCCAATCGCCGCAGGCGCTTGCGGAGCAGATCGTCCGCACCTACGGTAAACTATCCGATGATGCGACAGTAGTCGTTGTTCAGACCTGAATCTGCGTTCCTGCACCGCTATGCAGCACACCACACCGACCCATCTGACCTACTGGTTGAGCGCCAACCGCACGACCCTCCTGCCGCTCTGGGTGGCTGCGGGCGATGATCTGTTCGCCGCAGACTCTCGCGCATCTGCGGGGAACGGCGAAACAGTTGCAGTTCACCCTGACGAGCGTAAGGTCGTTCTGGCGGCGCTGTACAATGGGCTGATCGCTGCTGCGGGCGGCGACGAGCGCCCGCTCGACGAGTGCCTGACGACGCTGCGCGCATTGCGGAGCACGACTGGCGAGGACGACCTGCCGCGTCAGATTATGCTCTTCCAGCGGCTGCGCAGTATGTGTCGTCGCGCCCTGTTCCGCGAGTCGCTGGAGACCGATGCGTCGCAGGACGACGTCTTCTACCGCCTCCTCGACTCACTCGATGACCTCATCGATCACGCCATCACGTTGCTTGTCGAGCGATGGGTCGGCGCCGC
>JANWXL010000253.1 GCA_025055265.1 Roseiflexus sp. | reverse complement strand
CGCTCCTCCTGCCGATTGAGGCGTTGCGGTATGAGTGAGGCGCGAGGCAAGAGGCGCGCGGCGCGAGGGTTGCAGGCGGGAAGGTTGCAGGTTGAACGAAGGCTCGACCTTTGAGGTCTCAGGAAGTGATCTGGAGGCTTTTGGAGCATTATTCCTCTGGGATGAACCGCGCGAGCGGCGTGCAAACCGACCTCAAAGGTCTGCGCCGTTGCACGTGGGGCATACGTAGGGGCGCCCCCGTGGGCGCCCTGGGATTGCGCGTTGCACCCGTGGCCTTTCGGAATGTCTTGGTTTAGACTGGTCTGCGACAGCAGCGCAACGGAGTTTGAGAAAATAATCCGGTATCGCCCGGTCTAGCCCGCGCAGGCGGGCTTCGCTTTCCGTAGCCCGCGACTTCAGGCGCCGGGCGGATGGGCGGATAGCGGAATATTTATTCAAAGTCCATTGCTCTCAAGGCTCCTGGCGGAAGTGACCGTCACCACCGGGTGACCGGCATACGCCTGATCACCGCGCCGCGCAGCGGGTCTGGCGGGGCAGGAAGGGGATGCCAGCGGTGACGGTCATCGCCAGGAGTCTGGTTCTCGGTTCTCGGTTCTCGGTTCTTCCTACGAAATCACCCGCAACGCATCGAGCACCGGCAGGAAGACCTGCTCATACATTTCATCGCGATTGCTGGGTGCGCTGATCATCAGCACCAGCAACGCGCGACCGCTGTCTTCCGCCAGAGCAATGTCAGTCGGCTGACCGCGGATCGTCGCAGTGTAGAGTTTCCAGGCATACCGCTCACTGCGATGTTCACCCGCCGCTTCAGGCTCGCTGTCCATATTGAACCTGCGGCTCATTCCTGCCAGCACCTCAAGCGCCGACATGCGCGTCAGCATCTGAACGATTGCCACGTCACCCGACGGCCGGCCATACAAACCCTGCCCGAAGTTCGTCCACCCTTGCGGCGTCACGCCAGCAATTCCCTGCTCGCTGTCGCGGAACGGGATCATGCGCACTGCCGCGCCCTCGACATCAAACGCCGGAGCGCCCAATTGCGCCAGGCATGCCGCGTCTGGCTGGCGTCGCGGATTGTCGAGGAACGCCAGCGCCATGCTCAACGGGCAGCCGCCGTCGAGAACCACGCCATGCCCGGAAGAAGGGAACTCGAAGAAGAAGCCATTGCGCAGCGTGGCAACCGCTTCTTTGCCATCGTCCGGCGGCGTCGCCGGGTCATACGTGCCAGCGAGGATGAGCGTCGGAATATCGCTGCGCACCGGCTGATTTTCAACCGGCGGCGCGACGCCGACTCCCCAGGCGTCGCAGATATCCCAGAACGACGCCATATCAAACACGTCCTGCTGATGGGGGAAGGGTTCATCCGCCCTGACCATCGCTTCGCGCGTCTCGAAGAGAATCTCATCGTAGCAGCGCGCTGAATACATCACGCCATAACTGAAATAGTCGCTCTGCGAGACATTATTCATAATCAGGCGCACCCACAGGTCGAACTCATTTTTCTGCGCTGCATCGTAGATCGCGCGCGGCAGCAGCGGGATGATTTCCGTCGAATACATCGCCTGGAACAGCGTACTGATCATCGTATCGCCATTGATCAACACCTGATAGGTGCGCCCGGTGAACGGATCAACACCGGGAAGCGTCACCGGTTGCGTATTGAGTTTCGCCACCAGATCGTAGAACACGCGCTCGAGGTTAGGATACGCCGCATTGCAATCCGGGTCGGCGGCGCAGCCGCGGAACAGCGTCTGAAACGCACGCTCAGCATCCGCTGGCGTCTGCGACTCACTGATCTGCAGCGGGCGCGCCGAGTCGAGCACCACGCTGCGAATGCCCTGCGGATACTCGCGCATCGCCGTGAGCGCCAGGCGCGTGCCATACGAACTGCCGATCAGGTTCCACTGCTCATAGCCGAGCGCCAGGCGCAGGTCCTCCAGATCGGCGGCGCTGGTCAGCGTATTGTACTGCGCAAGATCAATGCCCTCTGCCACCAGACGCTCACGGCACTTGAGCGCCGCTTCTTTCCAGAGGCGCGAACTTTCGTCGGCGCGAATATCCATCGGCAGCATGTCAAAACTGAGTTTCGTCAACTCAGGGCACGCCAGCGACGGCGTGGAATAGCCGGTGCCGCGCTGATCAAACAGGATGAAGTCGCGGTTGGCAAGGAACGGTCGGAACCAGATATCGAACACCAGTGGCAGGCGCTCGAGCGCATCGACGCCGGGACCGCCTTCGAGATAGACAATCGGATCGGGCGGCGGGTTGGGGCGCGTACTGCGGAAAATAGCGACGTGGAGGCGCACCTCTCTGCCGTTATCGGGTTTCGCGCGATTTTCAGGGACAGTCAGCCATCCGCACTCGACCGACACGCCGCCAGGCGGCGGAAACTCACAGTTGGCCGCCTCATAACGCGCAGTAGACCGTGCGGGAGTCGCGGTGGTCGCAGCCGTAGACCCTGGCGCCGCCGTCGGCGCCGGAACCGGCGTAGCCGTCGGCGCGCCGAGCAACGCTTCAGCGCCGGGCGCCAGCGTCGGCGTCGGATTCGATGCGGACGGAATCGTACATGCGCTCAGGAGCAGCGCAATGATCAGCAGAACAAACCGCAGGTGCATGGATGTGTTTCCCTTCTCCAATCACCACCCGATACGAGGTCATATTTCTACACATTGTACCGTAATTGGGCAGGGTGTGGGGCGTGGAAGGTGCGAAGGTGGAAGGTGGGAAGGTGGTGAACGTTAAACGAACGCTGGACCTTTGAGGTCTCAGGCATGGACACCGGAGGCTTGCGGCGCAACGTTTCCTCCGGAACGAACCGCGATAGCGGAGATGAACCGACCTCAAAGGTCTGCGCCGTTGAACGCGGGAAGGCAGCGTAGGGGCGCTCCTCGTGGGCGCCCGCGTGAAAGTTTGCGATCCTTTCGATCACACAAAGGCACAGAGGCACAGGGTGAAGAGGTCGAAGGTGCGAAGGCGGAAAGTTGCAGGTGATTCGCACTGAACCCCACGTGGCGCTGTGGCGCCTATCCAGGCACGAACATCCGAAGATGCGAAGGGGGCAGGTTGGAGGTTATGCGCTCTGTGCTCTCTGTGGCTCTGTGGTGCAACCACAGGCGCGACCATCAGAAGCGCAAAAGGGAAAGGCAAAAAGCAACAGCAAGCAATCTAACCCTTAACCCCTAACCCTTAACCCCTAACCCCTGACCCCTAACCCTCACCTCCGCCCCCGCGCCTCATCGCGGATAACCTGCAAATTGAGAATCTCCGCCACCTCAAAGCGCGGCGGCGTTGCACCAGGGACAGGGCGCAGTCGCAGGACCGGCGGGAAATACCCCATGCGCCCATGGAGTTCAGCAAGCAGCACGGCGGCGCTGAAATTCAGCGACGGCAGATTGACGAGGATCGACTCACTCTGCCACTGCTGCGGCGTCAGCCCTGCCGCATCGACCAGCGCAACGACCTGCGGCGCCAGCGGTTGCTGCGGGTCGATCTGATTCGGCAGTTCCAGCAGGCGCGTGATCGACTGACCGGTCAGCGCCTCGATCTGGACGCGCTGCGCGTCGGTGATCGGATGGGCGTAGTTGAGGAGGAGCATAAGGGCCTCTTCGTTGGTCTCTGGTGCACGCCCGAAGATGGTAACAAATTCATCGCTGTGTTCAGCAATCTCTTCGAGGAGCAGCGCAGCGGCGCGGGCAATGCCTTTCTCAGTTGATACCGTCCTCAATTGCTGCTGATTATACGATCAGGGGAAACGGCAGGTCAAGAGGGACGCAATACCGGGGTGCAAGCGTGGTGTGTTAGCCCGCTCGCCCGGCGCCTAAAGTCGCGGGCTACGGAAAGCGAAGCC
>JANWXL010000227.1 GCA_025055265.1 Roseiflexus sp. | reverse complement strand
GATACTGGCGTCTGGGTGGAGCGCGGCTACCGGCAGTGGGCTGAGGATGTCAATGCAGCAGGGGGGCTGCTCGGTCGTCCGGTGGAACTGACCATCTATGACGATGAGAGCAAAACCGAGAATGCGGTCAATCTGCTCACCCGTCTGATCACCGTCGATCAGGTCGATCTGCTGTGCGGTGGGTACCCCGGTACGGCTGCCGCAGCGCAGATGGCGGTCGCCGAGAAGAATCAGAAGGTGTACGTCTCGATGGGCGGGCACATGGCATCGTTCTCACAGGGATTTACGTATGTCTTCGGCGCCCCGCCGCTGATGGGGCAGTGGTGGTACGAAGGGTTGTATAGCTGGCTGGCGACGCTGCCCGAAGCGGATCGCCCGAAGAAAGCCGCGATCTTCACGATCAACAATCCGGTCGGCGCCGCGATTCTGGAGCCGATGCCCGAAAAACTTGGGGCGCTCGGCATCGAGATCGTCGTGAACGAACGGTACGACGCGCCGTTGACCGATGCGGCGCCGCTGGTGACGAAGGCGAAGGCGGCGCAGGCGGACATCTTCTTCGCCAACGGCTTCTTCCCGGATAGCGTGCAGATCGTCAAGGCGATGCGCGCGCTCGATTACAACCCCAAACTGATCGCGCAAGGGGTCGGGTCAATTATTCCGGCCTGGGTGCAGGAACTGGGGAAGGATGGCTACTATGTCTTCTCCGGCACCGCCGTCCACCCATCATTGCCGTTCGAGGGAATCTCCAGACTGAATGAGGTCGCCAAAGCGAAGTACAATGCGCCGGTCGCACCGATCTACTTTATCTTCGGCTACGCCTGGATGCAGGCGCTGCAGCGCGGCGTCGAAGGCGCGCAGAGCCTGGATCAGACTGCCATCCGCGACTGGCTGAAGTCGAACCAGATCACCACTGTCGCCGGAACGTTCACCTTCGATGAGCGCGGCCTGCCGCCGCCGTACAATTACCTGACTCAGGTGATCGACGGGAAGGTGGAATTGATCTGGCCCCCCGAAGTGCGTACAAAGGACCCGATCTATCCCAAACCGGTGTGGGGGCAGTAGTCCGCGATGTTCTACGAACTGGCGCAATCGTTGACCAGCGGCCTGTTGATTGGCAGCGCGCTTGCCGTGTTGAGCGTCGGTTTCAGCATGGCATGGGGCATTACGCATGTGCTCAATGTTGCGCATTGCGCTTTTGCCATGCTGGCCGCCTACCTGGGCTACTGGTCGCTCAGCCTGTGGGGGATTGACCCGCTTCTGGCGCTGCCAGCAATGCTGCCATTGTTCTTCGTGCTCGGCGTGGCGATGCACCGGCTCCTCATCCGCACCACTGCGCGCCGCGCGCACGACCTGGGGCTGGCGACGATGGTGCTGACCTTCGGGTTGGGCGTGGTGATGGAAAATGGTATGCAACTCGCCTGGACGCCCGACCCGCGCGTGCTGAAGACGGCGTACAGCAGCCTGGCGTTCTCCATCGGACCGCTCATCGTCCAGGCGCCGCACCTGGTTGCGTTTGGGCTGGCGACGGCTACGATTGGCGCGCTCTATCTGTTCGCTGAACGCACATTCATGGGCAAAGCGGTGCGCGCGGTCTGGCAACAGCCGATGGGTGCGGCGCTGTCGGGAATCGATCTGGATCGGGTGACGACGATCGCCTATGGTCTGGCAGTCGCCACCTCGGCGGTTGGCGGGGTGGCGATGTCGCTGCTCTACACCTTCGACCCCGCCACGCATCTGAGCTGGCTGGTGTATGTGTTTCTGGTGGTCATCCTGGGCGGGGTCGGCAGCATTCTGGGGTCGGCGCTCGCCGGGCTGATCATCGGGTTGATCATCGGCGTCAGCAGTGTTTTTGTCCCGCTGGCATGGAACAATCTGGTGTTGTTCGGGTTGCTGATTCTCCTCCTGCTCCTGCGCCCGCAGGGGTTGTTGCAGCGGTAGGGCGGTGAGTGATGCGGCGCGTTGTGTCGGGATCGTTTGCGCTGCCGACGTCGGATGCGATAATCGGCATCGGCCTGGCGCTGGCATGCGCTCTTGTTCCTCTCGTCGCGCCAAGCGCGTATGCGCTGAGTTTTCTGTTCACGGTCTTCATGTACGGCGCGCTGGCGGGCAGCTGGAATATCATCGGCGGCTATGCCGGTTATCTGAGTTTCGGACACGCGGCGTTCTTCGGGTTGGGCGCCTACACCACGGCGCTCCTGCTCTTCTACTTCGGCTGGTCCCCCT
>JANWXL010000148.1 GCA_025055265.1 Roseiflexus sp. | reverse complement strand
GCGCCGCGCACGGCAATGTCGCCGCCAGCATCGACGAGCGCCGGTCCGTGCGCCGCCAGCCGCTGCACCGCTCTGGTCGCCGCCCATCCCTTGGCAACGCCCCCCAGATCAAGGCGCATCCCCGGCGGCAACGCCACTGCGCGGCGCTGCGGATCGAGCCGGACGGCGCGCCAGTCGCCGGGGGGCGGAAGCGTCGCCTGAGACCTCGCCGGAGCGCCATCGGCGACCTGCACGAAATCCCGGTCATAGCCAGCCGCCTCCAGCGCCGTCAACACTCCCGGCGTCACGAGTCCGTCGCTGAGGCGCGCCGCCGTGATCGCATCGTTGATCACGTCCCACAGCGTGCGGCTGACAGGCGTCCATCCCTCGCCAGCGCGCCGGTTGAGCGCCGACAGTTCACTGTCATGGCGAAAGCGGCTCAGCGAGCGCTCCCATTCAGCGAACCAGTGCGGAACTGCGTGGATCGCCATCTTCGCCGCTTCTGTGTCGCTGTCGAGTAAGGCGCGCATCTGACATCCCATGGCGCGAAAGGCGATTGATTGCACGACAACCTCCTCTACCGCGACGACCGGGTAACGACGACCGGCGCCGGTCGCTGCGCCTGGACGGGAGGATTGACCGTCACCGGCGCAGTAACCTCGCGCAGCGCCAGGGGATTGGCGCTCTGAAACCCGGCTGCGTCTGCCGGCTGCGCAACGCCGATCAACGGTTGCAGCGTCGGGATGACTGGCGGTTCCGCCAGCCACGCGGGTGGCGGCGCGACCACAGCCGCCCCTGCGGGTGGTTCGATCTGCATCGTTGCCGGGGTATCGTGCGCCGCCAGCAGCGCCCATCCAGCCAGCGTTGCAGCCACCGACGCGGCGCTGATCGCCAGTTTGAGCGTTTGTGTCGATAAACGGGACGTATTTATGCGTGATTTCATTGATTTCCTCAATCAGTATATCCGCGTCAATCCGTTGCATCCGTGTCGGTCCGCGTTCCATCATGCCAGACCTGGCTTGCGCCCCCGTCGCTGACGCGGGTTGAGCCCGTCGAAGCCCAACCGATGATGCAGCGATCAAGGCGCGCCTCAAGCGCTGCGAGAGCCGCTTCAGTCATCGTGGTCATCATCCTCGCCATCCTTCGCTTTGTCCAGCCGCGCATAGACCACTGCGCCATCCGAGGCGGCGACATACACTTCGGCGCCGTCGGTGAACTTTACTTCGTACACCTCCAGGCCACGCTCGTTCTCGCGCTCGACTTTGCGCACCTGGCCGCCGCCACGATAGGCGATGGCGATCTGCGCAGCCTGTTCGGCGCTGACCGGTTGCGACATGGCGGGCTGCGCCAGCGTATTGGCGAGAACCGCGCCATTCTGGGCATCGACATAGACGGCGCCAGCGGCAAAGACGACCTCATAGGCTGGCGCGCCCCGGTAGATCACCAGTTCCGCCGGTTTGACCGGCGCAGCGCCCTGCGCCAGGTTCAGCGCAATCGTCTGCGCCTGCTCTGCTGAAATCGGGTATGCTGGGGTATTCTGCGGACTCACCAGCGACGCGGAACTTTGCGACTGCGCACCCTGACGACTGGCTTCTTCGAGCCGCCGGTTCGCCTCAGCAAGTTGCCGATTCGCCTCTGCCAGCGCCCGCTGGTAGGCCGCCTCACGTTCGCGGATCAGCGCTTCCACGGTGGGGTCGAGAGCTACAACGGCATCGGTCGGCGCCGTGGTCGCTTCAACGACAGTTGGTGTCGCAGCCGCGCTCGTCTGCGTCAATCGTCCCGCCAGCGCGCCAACTACCACGAGAACAAATGCGGTCAATGCCGCTGCAATACCGAGAAGAGTGGATTGTTTCATGCCCTTTGCTCCTTTAGCTTATGTCTGTCAGAGTTATAGCGCTGGTTGATGTGAACTATCTTGGAGTCACCCCCTGATCATTCCAATCTTTTTCCAATCTTTCTGCGCTATGCTGATCGCAGTGGAGGAGGCGATATGAAAATCTTGCTGATAGAAGACGATCAACGGCTGGCGCGGCTGATTGCGCGGGTGTTGCACGACGAACACTACCAGGTCGATGTCGTCCACGACGGCGACACAGGATTGGACTATGCGTTGCGTGGCGTCTACGAGGTGGCGATCATCGACTGGATGCTGCCGGGGCGCGATGGTCCGTCGATCTGTCGCGCCGTGCGCGCGGCGCGATTGCCCACGGCGCTGCTGATCCTGACGGCGCGCGGTCAGATTGAGGACAAAATGATCGGTTTCGACAGCGGCGCCGACGATTATCTGGTCAAGCCGTTCGCATTCGAGGAATTGCTGGCGCGGGTGCGGGCGCTGGGACGGCGCTTCACGCTGCAACCGGACGACCGTAACGAACTGCGCGTTGGCGATCTGGTGCTCGACCTGCGGCATCACACGGCGCGGCGCGGCGTGCGCCCGCTTGATCTCACGCCGACGGAGTGGAACCTGCTCGAATACCTGATGCGCAACGCGGGACAGGCGCTCTCGCGCCAGCAGATCCTTGATTACGTCTGGTCCTACGAGCACGACGTTCAACCGCAGATGGTCGATGTCTACATTTCGTATTTGCGGCGCAAACTGAACGCACCTGGCGAGCGCGATCCGATTGTGACGGTGCGCGGCGTGGGGTACCGACTGGAGGCGAGCCGTGTTTAGCGGGCTACGGTTGCGGCTGTCGCTGCTGTACGCGCTGGCGGCGCTCGTGCTCGTTATGCTGATCGGCGGCGGCGCGTACCTGGTAGTGGCGCGCTACTTCTCGAACGTCACCGACCTTGCGCTGCGCCACAAAATGGCGCACGAGTTTCACGCGCTCGGCGCGCCGCTGCCCCCCGATCTGGCGAATGCCGACCGCGACTGGTCGACGCTCCGCAGAGAAATCGCGCCGATTCCCTTCGTTCAACCCAATCCGCAGGTCGAGCGGCGCGAAGATGACGAGAAACCCGGACGCAGCGACGACGAACGGAAAGAAGACGAAGAGAAAACTGCACGGAGCGACGACGAACAGGAAGCAGAGGAGCGCCCGCGCGCACTGACGACGCCGGTCGATGCGGCGGAACTGGCGGCGATCATGGTTCTGCCGCTCGACGCTTCGGGGCGATTGCTCTTCAATCCCAACAATCTCAATCTGCCGCTCAACCCTGATCAGAATGCGTTTCAGGCGGCGCTGGCGACAGGAAG
>JANWXL010000139.1 GCA_025055265.1 Roseiflexus sp. | reverse complement strand
TGAAGAAGGGGCGACTGCCCGCGTTCCCGCCGACCGCGAGGTGCTGGTTGTATGCGCCAAGGAAGGGTCGTCGCAGTACGTCGCCGAACTGCTGCGTGCGCGCGGCATTGATGCCCGCTATCTGGAAGGCGGCATTCTGAGTTGGGGGCATTTCTACGATACGCGCGACATCGTCAGCGCCTCCTGGGGACGGATCGTTCAGGTTGCGCGTCCGGCGCGCGGTGATGTCAGTTTCATCGTCATCAGCGACGGCGCCGCCGCAGTTATTGATCCGCTGCGCAACACTGCGCCCTACCTGGAAGCCATTGCAGCGCATGGCGCGCGTCTGACGCACATTTTCGATACGCACGTGCACGCCGACCATATCAGCGGCGGACCGGCGCTCAACCGCGAGACCGGCGCGCCGTACTACGTGCATCCCTACGATGCAATCCACCCGATCGACATGCTGCCGGCAACAATTGCGTACACGCCGCTCAACGATGGGCAGACATATCGTGTCGGGCAGGTTGACCTGCGGATGATCTGGTATCCGGGGCACACGCTGGGACAGGTGAACATTCTCGCGATCGCTCCCGATGGTTCGCGCTATCTGTTCACCGGCGACGGCATCTTCCTGCGTTCGTTCGGGCGACCGGACCTCGGCGGCAGGGGTGAGGAGTGGACGCCGCTGCTGTACGAGAGCATGACGCACCGTCTGCCGCCGCATCTCAACGATGCGACGCTCATCCTGCCGTCGCACTTCTCGACGCTCGATGAGGCGGACGAAGCCGGTCGCGTGGCAGCGCCGTGGGGCGTCATCCGGCGGACGAATACCTCCCTGGCGCACCTGGAGTCTGCGGAAGCGTTCCGATCGTTCGTCCTCGGCAATCTGCCAGAGTTCCCGCCGCAGTATGTCGAAATCAAGCGGGTGAACATCGGTCTGCGCACACCGTCTGAGGCGGAGGCGGAGGAACTGGAGCTTGGCAAGAACGTGTGCGCTCTGGCGCAGTGACATCAATAACAGATGAAAGGAACACCGTTCATGGAACTGACATATCATCAAACGCTCGATGTCAAGGGGGCCAAGTGCCCGATGCCGCTCGTCAAGAGCCGCAAAGCAATCACCGAACTGCCAGTCGGTCAGGTGCTGCGCGTTATCGCCACGGACCGCGGTTCGGTCGCCGATTTCCAGGGCTGGGTCAAGGCGGCGAAGAATGTCGAACTCGTGGCGCAGGAAGTTGTGCAGGAGGGCGGGCAGGATCTGTACGTCCACTACCTGCGGCGCACGGCGTGAGGAGAACCGAGAACCGAGAACCAAGAACCGAGAACCAAGAACCAGGAACCAAGATCTGAAACTGATACTCAATGGCGGTCAGTCGTCAACGGTTCGCTGCTACAGCACTGCTCACGATGCTGTCTCATGGCGCCGGACGTTGGCTGAGCCTGTCGAAGCCAGCGCCCGGCGCAGGGCATCTATCTGCAGGTCAAGCGCGATGAATGTTGTTGCGCAGA
>JANWXL010000550.1 GCA_025055265.1 Roseiflexus sp. | reverse complement strand
CTGAACGCAGCGCGGGATATGGCATAATAGCCGCGCACGCGGAGCAACAGCGCTCCGCGCAGGAAAAGCGAGGTTTCCCTATGCCGCCAAAAATCGTTTTCATCGGCGCTGGCAGCACGGTGTTCGCCAAAAACCTGATGGGCGACATCCTGAGCTTCCCCGAACTTGCCGACGCAACCCTGACATTGTTCGACATCGACCCGGAGCGTCTGCGCACGTCCGAAGTCGTGGCGCATAAAGTCGCCGCTGCGCTCGATGCGCGCCCGACAATCGAAGCGACGACCGACCGCCGCCGTGCGCTCGATGGCGCCGATTACGCCGTCTGCATGATCCAGGTCGGCGGTTACAAGCCGTGCACCGTGACCGACTTCGAGATACCGAAAAAGTACGGGTTGCGCCAGACCATCGCCGATACACTGGGGATTGGCGGGATTATGCGCGGGTTGCGCACTATTCCAGTGCTGATCTCGATGTGCCGCGATATGGAAGAGGTCTGCCCCGATGTGACGTTCCTGCAGTATGTCAACCCGATGGCGATCAACTGCTGGGCGATCAGCCGCGCCAGCACGATCAGGACGGTCGGGTTGTGCCACAGCGTTCAGGGCACCGCCGAGCAACTGGCGCACGACATTGGCGTGCCGGTGGAAGAGATCAACTATGTCTGCGCTGGCATCAACCACATGGCGTTCTACCTGCGCTTCGAGCGCAACGGCGAAGATCTCTACCCGCTCATCCGCAGGGTCTACGACGAAGGGCGCGTACCGGCATGGAACCGGGTGCGCTACGAAGTGTTCCGACGACTTGGCTATTTCGTGACCGAGTCGAGCGAGCACTTCAGCGAATACGTTCCCTGGTTCATCAAGCGCGACCGGCCCGATTTGATTGAACGGTTCAATATTCCGCTAGATGAATACATCCGCCGCTGTGAAATGCAACTGGCGGGATGGGAGTTCGTGCAGTACAAACTCGACCATCCCGAGATCACAAGTTCCGATCTGCGCGCTGCGATGCGCGAACGTTCCAGAACCAACCCGTACCTGACAAATGAGTTCATCGAATACGTCATTCGATCCGCCGAAGACCTTGAGGCAGGGAAGGTCGAGCGCAGCCACGAGTACGGCTCGCTGATCATTCACAGCCTGGAAACCGGGCAGCCGCGCGTGATCTACGGGAATGTGCCCAACCACGGGCTGATTGACAATCTCCCGCAAGGGTGCTGCGTCGAAGTGCCGTGTCTGGTGGACAAAAACGGCGTCCAGCCGACGAGGATCGGCGCGCTGCCGCCGCATCTGGCGGCGCTCATGCAAACAAACATCAACGTGCAGGCGCTGACCGTCGAGGCGGCGCTGACCGGCAAGCGCGAGCAT
>JANWXL010000143.1 GCA_025055265.1 Roseiflexus sp. | reverse complement strand
GTTGCCCAGGCCGAGCAGCGCCATTGACGGCAGATCGCTGACGGTCTGAAGATAACGCGCCAGCACCGGGTACGCGCCCCAGCCAGTGTGCGCCAGCAATGCAATTCCCATGCCGCTCCACGAAAATGCGGCGCGCGGCGCCGGGATGGTCGATGTGGATGAAGTCTGCATACATGCCTGTGTGTAGAAACAAAACATCGCCAATCATACCACTGGTTGGGCGTAGCGCCCAACGCAGGCATCCACATACGGTGCGGTCATGATTTGTCAGGAACTGCCGTATTGCTGCGGGCTGATGAACTTCCCCACGCTAGACCGCAGCGCCAGGATGCTGTCTGACAATATATACCTGCACCCGCCATTGGGCTCAGTACAGCGAGTTGTGCTATACTGAAGCCATGACAACCACAACCGACAAACCATTCCCCGCTGCCGAACCGCTTACCGACGATCCATTTCGCTACGGATGGCGCCTTGTGCCGCGTCCGACCCCCGATAATCCCCGTCACATGGAACAGGTTCCGCTCACGCTGGAAGACGTTCTGCACCCCGAAGTGGGAGACTTCATCGTGCATAGCGACCGCCACGAGACTGACCGGATGTACCTGACCGCCGTTCTGCGCGCGCGGCTGGAGACGTCTGGCATTGCCATTGTTCTCAGCGATGTGCGTATCGCGTGGGATATACCTGACCTGCGGGCGCACGGACCGGATGTCATGGTCATTCCTGGCATTCGCGAACGCCAGAACTGGAGCACGTTTGAGGTGGCGGTCGAGGGGGCGCGTCCGGCGCTGATCATCGAAATCACCTCACCAGAGACACGTGACAACGACCTGGAGATTAAGGTGGAGCACTATGCGCGGGCGGGAGTGACACAGTATGTGATTGTGGACGATATGAGTCGCAGCGGAACACGACGGTTGCGCCTGCTCGACTATCGTCTGATGGATGGGCGCTATGTGATGCATCCATTGGACGCCGAAGGGCGAGCGCATCTGATAATTGCCGACCTGTGGCTGGGGATCGAGGGCGATCACGTCGTCTGCTACGATGAGCAGGGCGTTGCATTCGGCGACTACGCGACGGTTGTGCAGCAGGCGGCAGAGGAGCGAGCGCGGGCGCGGGCGGCGGAAGAGCAGGCGCGGCGCGAAGCGGCGGCGCGGGCGCAGGCGGAGGAGCAGGCGCGGCGCGAAGCGGCGGCGCGTGAAGCCGAGGCACGGGCGCGCGCCGAAGTCGAAGCGCGGTTGCGTGCGCTGGAGGAGGAACTGCGTCGTCTGCGCGGCACGGAATGAGGCGCACACTGTCTCCGGCATGTCGTAAAAAGAAATAATGCGCAGATGCAAAGCCTCACGGTCAATATCACGCCTGTGCGCTAGCCGCGCTGAGAAACCCTCTAATTACCTGTGCGAAACTGCCAGGTGAACGAGAATGGCTGCCCTTTGTAACTGCCGGTGACCGTCACCTCAATCGTGGCATTCGGCGGAAACGCCTGGTTCGGCGTGATGGCGATTCCCTTGTGATTAACCGGCAAATCGGTCGTTGCCGTATGCTCTAGCGCTGTTCCAGGCAGGGCGCGCAGATCTGTTGCGGTTATGACCGGCTTCTGATCAAAATAAGGCCACTGTAGCGTGATGGGATAGCGCGTTGCTGGAATATCCGGCTGATCTGGCGCAGGGTAGCGCATGGGCCAGCCAGGATACCGGGCATCGTCGCCGAACCGTGCGCGCGAGAGCACATCCAGAGCCGCCGCGCTGCGCTGACTTTGGCGGTAGAACCCGAACCCGAAGGTCGGCGTTGTCGGATAGAGCAGCCAGAGACGATGTCC
>JANWXL010000514.1 GCA_025055265.1 Roseiflexus sp. | reverse complement strand
CCGTTTGCTGCGGTCTCGACCCGATATCCGTGCGCGCGCAGCGCTGTTTCGAGCATGATGCGCACTGCGCGTTCGTCATCAACGACCAGGATTTTCCCTGGTTGTTTCATGGCGGATCTCCTCGTGCCTGACTGGTAATACAATCTCGAAGGTTGTACCTTCACCTGGAATGCTCTGAGCGCTGATGCGTCCCAGGTGACGTTCGACAATCGCCTTGCTGGTATACAACCCCAGTCCCATGCCGCGTTCTTTTGTCGTATGCAGTCCATCAAAGATCCGGGTCAATTGGTCTGGCGGAATACCAATGCCGGTGTCGGTGATGGCAATGGCGATGGTGTCGCGCCCATCCACGACGTGATGACGATACGTTTGCACGTGCAGCGTACCGCCGTGCGGCATGGCTTCCGCTGCATTCAGCACCAGATTGAGCAGGACCTGCTTCAGTTGATCAGCGACCCCCTGGACAGCCGGAAGGTCAGGGTCCAGTTCGCGCAGGACACGAATGCGCGAACGTTCGAGCTGTTTACTTGTCAGTAGTAACACATTTTCAATCAACTCGTTGACATCGACATGTGTGAAGACATCGGCGCGCGGGCGGTAAAGATCACGCAACCGCTCCAGGACGCGCACGATCCGCTCGATCTCTTCTTCTGCGAGTTGCAGGAAGTGTTGATTTGGCGTTTCAGGCGGGCACTGTTCCAGGAATAATGCCAGAAATCCCTGGATCGCCTGGAGCGGATTGCCGACTTCATGAGCGATGCTGGCGGCCAGGTGACCGATAGCCGCGAGTTTCTCGGCGCGTACCAGTTGCGTTTGCAGTGCAACTCGTTCTGTGATGTCTTCCCACACCTCAACTGCCTGATACGCAGCGCCAGAGGCATCGAACAGGGGAATGCTGGCGATCTCAATTAACGCCTCGCCGCCGCCGGGGCGCTGCAGGGTGCGCCGCAGTCGTTGCTGCTGGCGCGTGGCGAAGGTGCGTGCCGCCGCCGACTCGTTCCATTCACCGAGCACATTGCCATAGAAGCGCCCGACCAGCATGGCCGGTTCGAGACCGAAGCGCCCGGCAAGCGCGCGGTTTGCCGCCAGCACATACCCCGCAGGGTCGATCAGCACCAGGCCCATTGGCACGCTGTCGATCACGCCGCGAATGAGATTACGGCTCAACTGAATCTCGCGCAACCGGGTGCGTTCCGCAATCTGTTCCGCCTGGTCGTGCAAGGCAGAGAGCTGCCAGACCGACTCAAGCGCCAGGCCGGCCAACCGCGCCGTCGCACCAATAACATCCGATATCGGCGGCGGTTCAGCATCAAAGAGGAGAATCGCCGCACCAATATTGCGATTGCTCGCTGGAAGCGCCAACAGCATGACGTGCCGCGACTGCTCCGTTATGATTAACGCGCTGTTGTGACCAATGCGACGCAGCAGGTGCGCGCCGTCAATCTCATTCCAATCGGGAGGGTCGCCCTCCACGCCAGCGGCGCCGATGAAACGAGGAGGGGCTGCTGGACGTTCGCGCATCGCCAGGTAGCATGCCTTCGCTCCCGTCATCGTGCAAAGATCGAGTGCAATTTCTTGAATGTTCGTCTTCAAGCCGATCTGAATGTCCGACTGTACGGAAGCGCTCATAACGATTGTCACTGCGCAATGCGCTGGATCATTTAGTTTCGAAGGACGTCAAAGCAAGCCAGCCGGGCACAAGCGCGCATCTGAGGCGACTGTGCCGTATATCGCAGTATTCTTACATTGAGGAGAGGGGTTGTCAAGCGCGAATCTGCGCAGCTTCGTCGTGGCGCTGGCTTTTTGCGCGCTCACGATGGTAGGTGCGCCACGCCGTCCAGATCAGCAGCGGCAACACCACGGGCCACCAGAAACGCACCTCATGCAGATTGTACCAGAAGAGGCGTACCAGGAGAAACGGCAATCCGCCGATGGTCAGGGCGCGTTCAAGCGCGGCGGAAAGCGGAGGAGGCGGAGGCGTCAGGCGCTTGATCCGCTCGGTGCGTCCGCGCAACGCCTGCTCGGCAACGTCCGCCGAGCCGCGCAATCGCCCGATGGCGCCGCGTGGCGCCGAAGATTGGCGTGAGCGTTTCTTTGGCATAGCGCACGCATTATACCATGCGCACGTATGGAAGCGGCGCGCTCGTTGCAGCGCTAAAATCCGTTCCCGCGTCCCTTCGCTCCGCCATTATGCGCAACGCCGTGATAGTCGCGCCGTAGAGCAAGGTCGCGCAGCACCGTTTGCAGGTCAACCGCGGTATGCAGGGAGGACAGGTTCAATCCCAACCCCACAATGGTTTGCGCCACCTCCGGGCGAATGCCGATCAGCACCATCTCGGCGCCGAGCAATCGGCACATGCTGGCAATAGCGATCAGCCCCTGCGCCACCTGACTGTCAACGACCGGCACGCCGGTGATATCAACAAGCAGGTAGCGCGCGCGTGAACGTTGCAGCGCATGCAGCGCCCGATCCTGAATGTCCGCCAGACGTTCGGTGTCAATAGCGCCGACCAGCGGCATCACCAGCGCATCGTTGGTGACGGGCAGCACCGGCACGCTCAACTCACGAATCACCTGGCGCTGTTGTGCGATTTCCTCCAGCAGGCGCGCCTGTTCGCGCGCCCGCGTCTCGACTTCAGCCAGCGCTTCCTGGAGATCGGCAGTGCGCTGTGCGACGCGCTGCTCCAGCGTTTCCAGGTTCGCTTCGAGTTGCGCCGTCATCGTGGTAAAGGCGCGCGCCAGCACCTGAATTTCCCGTGGACCACGCACGGCGACCCGCACATCACGCTCACCCGATGTGATCCGATCCGCCACGCGGGCGAGATTGACCAGCGGCGCTGTCAGCCAGCGCGCCAGATAGACGCCAATGCCGCCAGATACGATCATTGCGCCCAGAAGAACCAGCCCGGAGACGCCAAGATCGTTCAGAACCGGGCGATAGGCGACCGCTCGCGGCGTCTCTACGACCACTGCCCAGGCTGGCTCGTCGAGCGCCTCATAACTGCCGACAACCTCAACGCCGGACAGACCGGCGTAGTGCATCGTCTGGATTGATGCGGAACGTTCGCGGGCAAATTTCTGGACAATCGCAACGCCAGCAGCATTGTCGCCGCGCAAGACGCGCGCCGTATCGGAGCACGCCAGCAGATTCCCCTGGCGGTCGACAATATACGCCAGGCTTGCAGGATCGGGCGTCTGGCGCCTGATCGTTTCCCAGAGAAACCGGGCGTTGACGGCTGCGATGAGCGAGCCGTGGTAGTTTTCAAACGCATCGACAAGCGGCAGCGCCAGCACAATGCCGGGTTCGCCGGTGGCAGCATCAATGCGCAACGAACTGACATAATGGTTGCGCAGCATCGTTTGCTGCATGATATCGTCGATAAGCGCCTGATCGAGAAAATTGACCGTCTTTCCACGATGCTGGCTCACGGTTGTGACCACAAACCGATCATCGTCAAGGATTATCAATTGCTCTAACAGAGGATCAAGGACCAGCAATCGCTCAAGCGACTCAGTGCGCTGTTCTGCTGGCGCCGTCGCCAGACTGGACATTTTGATGGCCGTCGTCAGCACATTCCAGCGGGTATCGAGAAACGTGCGCACTTCGACGGCAGCGCTGTGCGCCAGTGATTGCTGCTGATTCGCAAGAGCGCGCTGATGCACCTGCCAGTTCGATGCCATCTGGAGCGCGTTGCTGACCAGCAACGCGACGACGCTAAGACTGATCAGCGCCAGGGTAAGGGTGAAGGAGAGGCTGCGTGCTAAGGCAGGAGACGAACGTGTAACGTGCATACCTGGCTCGGTGACTGTGTGCTAATGCATCATTGCCAGCGCCGCAGTATGGCGCCGTGGCTTAACCAAACTTATACCTAGTGTACCATTTCTGCGGACATGTGTGTATATCGATTTCGGATCAATATAACGGCGGAATCGCAACACTTAATCGTTGCTTAATACTATAACCCTTTATCCTTAACCTCGTCAGAGTATACTCTACGATGTCCACTTGAAGAAACGCGACGATTCGAATTGCGCCGAACGACACATCGTGCGTCGGAGAGTCTGCGTTTCTGGAGGTGATTTGTAGATGGTCAAGGGGAGGGACGCATGCCGATTTTCAAGACGCGCATCTCCGCAATGGCGTTGATGCTGGCGCTGATTGCGCCAATCATCGCCGCGTGCGGCGGCGGGCAGGTTACCCAGCCAACAGCCGCACCGACCACGGCGCCCGCTGCGCCGACGACCGCACCCGCTGCGCCGACCACGGCGCCTGCGACGCCGACGACCGCGCCCGCTGCGCCGACCACGGCGCCTGCGGCGCCGACTGCTGCACCTGAAGCAGAAATCGACTATGACGGTCTCCCTGAAGTTGATCCCGCAAAGGTGACCGGCAACATCGTGACGGCAGGCTCGTCGACGGTCTTCCCGCTGACGCAGCGGATGGCGGAGCGCTTCAAGGACGAGGGGTACGCAGGCAGCATCACGATTGACTCGATTGGCACCGGCGCAGGCTTCGAGCGCTTCTGCAAGGCGGGCGAGACCGACATCGCCAACGCCAGT
>JANWXL010000451.1 GCA_025055265.1 Roseiflexus sp. | reverse complement strand
CGCGAGGCGTCATTCCGAGCGAAAGCGAGGAATCCGCGAGTGGCGAATTGGATAACGTCGCGTCTCTTCGGAAAATCCTCGTCGCTTAACTTCGAGGCAAATTTCGCCAAAACGACAATGCGCGTTTTCCGAGAAGACATCGCCGAGAAAAAGTATCTCTTGCTCATCGCGCGAATGAAATTCGCTCGCGGCGAAATCTCGTTCGAAGAGCTGCGCGAGCGCGCCGAAGACCTCATCGCCACGATAGAAAAACGGCGCGACCAAATTTTCGGCAAATCGCGTCGCTATCAACTGAACCTGTCCGCCGCCGAACTCATTGACGACCCGCTTTGACGGATTGCGCGCCGTTGGTTACTTCATCAACAACATTTTTCGCGTTTGCGAAAACGCGCCCGCTCGGAGCGAGTAGAAATACGCGCCGCTCGAAAGCCCCGTCGCGTCGAAACGATAACGATTTTCTCCCGCCTTCGCGTCAATGACGGTTCGGAAGACTTCCTTGCCCAGAAGGTCGCAAACGACGAGCGTCGCTTTGCCCGCGTCGCGCATCGTGAAGACGATGGTCGTCGTCGGGTTGAACGGGTTGGGATAGTTTTGGAACAAACGGTAGTCGTAACGCTTCGTCGGAGCGTTGCGGACTTCAACGACGACTTCGTTTGAATAGTCATAAATCGAGCCGTCGTAGTCTTGCGAGCGCAAGCGATAGGCGTAGCGTTTGCCGCTTTCTACGCCCGCGTCGAGAAAGGCGTATGACGAGGGCTGATTCGTCGTGCCCCTGCCGCGCAGCGCGTTGTTGGTTTGGTAGGACGCGACGGTTTGAAAATCGTCGGAAGAAGTCGCCTCGCGTCGCAAAAGCAAAAAGCCCGCGTTGTTGCGCTCGCTGATGGTCGACCAAGAAAGCCGAACGCCTTCCGCAACGGACTCGCCGACGAAACCCGACAATTCAACGGGAAGCGGATTGTCGCCCGAACCAAACGCGAACTCGCTAAACGCGCTTGTCGTGGCGCGCAACTCTCCGCCCAGCGGCGGAAGCATCGAAAGCGACGCGAAAGAGCCATTGTCGGGCGTTGGACGGCGATAAATCGTAACCGTGCTTGGATTGACGACGCCATTGTTCGGAATGTCCGCAATGGCGAAGCGAAGCGTCGCCGACGTGAAGGAAAACGAGCCAAGCGACGTGATGATCCAACGGTATTGGCTTACGTTGCCCGCGACGCCCGTCGGGTTGAGAGGCGCGTTGGCAAAGCGTTGAACGCGCACCGTGCCCGAACCGCTCGCGCCCGCAAAATCAATCGTTACGCCCGTGATTTGTCCGACGTCGTTGAAATTCGCGCTCGTCGTCGAGTTATTGACCGAGCGCGTTACGGTAGCGGCGGCGGCGTTTGCCCCAAAAGGCGATTCGCTCGACCAAACGGGACCAGACGGCGTTCCGCCCACGTTGATGACGCCGTTGCTCGACCCTGCCGCGTCGGTAAGCGTCGTGCCCGTCCCTTCGTCAAAGTGATACAAAGCGACCGTGTTCGCATCGAGCGCAAACGGCGCGCTCGGCGGCGTGAAAGAAGCGGAGTAGCGGACGATGTTCGAGATGCGCAACTCGTCCAAGAAGCCGTTGTAGGAAAGATATTGCGGCGGAGAGTTATTGACGTATTGGTCATAGTCGTGCTTTTCGGCGGCGAGCACGATGTATGGCTCGTTGTCCCAAGTGTTCGTCGGGAACGCGGGCGGATTGGGCGTTCTCCCTGAAAGCGCGCGCGCGTTGTTGTAACTGACGCTTCCCGAAGGCGCGCCCGCGCCGCTCGCGTCGAGGTTGCCATCAACGAAGATGCGAATCGTGCCGCCGCTCTTCGTTACCGCAACGTGATGCCAGTTGCCATCGGCGACGTTGGTTGAGCCAATGATCGTTCTGCCCAAACTGCTCGTGGCGCACCCAAACGCGACGACGCGAATCGGCGAACTTGGCGCGGGGCGACCCATCGCAATGCCATAATCGCCGTTGTCGGGACTGTTGATGATGTCGCGATCGACGATCACGTTGCCCGTAATCCAACCGTCGCCATCAAACGTGTTGTAAACGATGCCGTTGTTTTGGCTCGCGTTGGCGCGCATCCAGAACTCAATCGTGAAATTGTTGCCCACGTTGAGCGGAAGCGACGCGCCGTTTGGCAAAGGATTGAGAAGAGGGATCTTAACGCGGTCGATGTCGTTGATGCCATTGCCGAAAAAGCGAAGCGAGGCTTGTCCCGACCCGACGGGCTGAGCCAAAAGCGGCAGATGAGCGAATGTCAGCAGAAAAGTTAAAAGGCGTTGCAAGCGCATAATTCCTCCCGCGTTTGCGGCAAACTTAACGCAAAGCGAAACTTTTGCCAACGGGCTTGCGCGTTATGGCTTGTCGAAAACAAAAGGCGACTCATCGCTGAATCGCCTTTGTTCGCGGTTATTCTCGTTCTTTTACTTCGTGAAAACCATCTTCGCCGTTTGCGTGAACGC
>JANWXL010000471.1 GCA_025055265.1 Roseiflexus sp. | reverse complement strand
CCCCATCCCCGGCGACCCTAAGGGGCGCATTCAGCAGGATGTCATCGGCAGCGGTCCAGGTATCCTGTTCCAGGATGGCGCGGCGCGCGAGATCACCTGGCGCAAAGACTCTGAAGCCGCGCCGCTGCGCTTCTACCTCGCTGATGGCAGCGAAGCCGCCATGAATCCAGGGCAGGTGTGGATCGCAGCAGTGCCGAAGCTGAGTAATTTGACAGTCAAGTAGTCTCGATAGGAACTCAGAGGACCGCGTTCGATTCCCGGAATATCCCTTTACAGTGAGCAGACGGCAGTGTACAATCCTGTCGGTTTATCTTTCCGTGCGGTCGAAGAACGCATCCATCACTGGAGGTAACATGTATGAACAGAGAATATACAGCGGTTATCAAAAGGGAAAATGGTTGGTGGATAGGATGGATTGAAGAAGTTCCAGGGGTGAATTGCCAGGAACGTACGCGCGAGGAGCTATTAGAAACGCTCCGAGCGACTTTGCGAGAGGCTCTGGAGCTGAACCGCCAGGAGGCTTTATCTGCCGCAGGATCGGACTTTCAAGAAGAAAAAATCGCTGTATGAAGCGAACGGTATTGCTCCGGCGCCTTCGCTCACACGGTTGCGAGTTGCTAAGAGAAGGCAGTCGTCATTCATGGTGGCATAATCCCGCGCTGAATAAGCGATCAGCAGTGCCGCGGCATTCTGAAATAAACGATACCCTTGCGAAGAAAATATGCAAAGACCTCGGCATACCACCGGCAAAACAGTCCTGAGAAGGGTCTGGGCATGACTTGTCAGGCGACAGCCTGCCGCGCCATCCGACGATGAGTCGTCGAGTGTGCACACGAAGGACGACAAACAAACTCCACTAGCATTTGTAGTGACTCCGCCCTACTTCGCCGCCGCTGGCATCGACGGCGGCGCTTCGCCTGTCCTCAGCAGCCGAATGGCGTAAAAGAGCTGGTTGTCGGCGCAGGTCGTCGCCCCCGGCGGCGGTTGGCGATCGCCGACACACAGAGTTTGCGTAGCGGGATCTTCAGCGTAGGGAATGACGTACTGCGGCGTGATGCCAACTTTGTCGATCTCGGTGCGCGCCGGGGTAAGCCAGTGGGCAAAGGTGATCCGCGCGCTGCTGCCGTCGCTCAGGTTGTAAATGTTCTGCACTGATCCCTTGCCAAACGTCTTTTCACCGATCAGGGTTACGTTCGGGCGGCTGTCGCGCAAGGCGCCAGCGACAATCTCGCTCGCGCTGGCGGAACCGCCGTTGACCAGCACCACGATGGGGACATCGAAGGCGCGAATGTCGCCGCCAACCGTGCGGATTTCAGTGATTTCCCCTTTGCTGTTCTGCTCGTAGAGCGCCACGCCATCATACAGCCGTCCAAGCACGGCGCGCGCCTGGTCGAGGAATCCGCCAGGATTGTTGCGCAGATCGAGGACGATGCCGTTCGGCGCCTGTGGCAGCAACTCGCGGAGCGCCCGATCAAACTCGGGAACGGTGTTGGCTTTGAACTCGATAATACGGATATAGGCGATCCCGCCATCGACCAGTTGGGCTTCAACGCTCGGCACCACAATGTCAGCCCGTGTCAATGTTATGTCAAATACCTGGTCTCCCCGCCGGATGGTCAGACGCACCTGCGTGCCTGCCGGTCCGCGGATTTTTGCTGCCACTTTCACTGCTGCTTCATTGACGTCCAGCCCGGCGATCATCGGCGCGACCGGTTCGCCGTCAACCGCCACGATCTCGTCATCCTGCTTGAGACCGGCAGCATCGGCTGGCGCCCCTTTGATCGGCTTGTAGAGAAACGCGCGACCGTCGGTGATTCGCAGATAGGCGCCAATGCCCCCCATCCGCCCCTGCATATGCTCGTTCGTCTGCGACGCCAGCTCCGGTTCCTGGTAGACAGTGTACGGGTCGTCGAGCGACGCCAGCATGCCAGTGATCGCGCCACGGATCATGCGGGTGTGGTTGATCTTGTCGCGCTGGTAGAACTCAGCCTCGACCAGGTTCCACACTTCCCAGAAGACACGAAACTGCTGCCGCAGCGATGGTGGCGTCTCCTGATTGGCGACCAGCCCCGGACCAATTGCTGGAACCAGGCGCGTGAGCGAGATGCTGTCGGCAAAGACGGTCGCGCAGACCCAACCGCCGACGAACCCCGCCAGCAGGAGCAGGAATGCAGCAGCAAGACGGCGAAGAAATCGAAAACGGGCGGACATGGCGGAAACTCCTGGGATGGCTGACGGATTGCGCCAGCGCATAGCGTATGATGGCGCGCGGATTGGCGCGGATCGAAACGGATTCTGACGGATTACAGCACTTCTCCTGGCGCCTGCGGCTGAGCGTGGTTTGATACGCGGCAGACGTGGGCTTCGACAGGCTCAGCCCATGCGCTTCGGCTGTCATCCAAGCTCATATATGATGATCGCCGTCGCCGCGATGGGCGCCGTTTCGGCACGCAGCGTGCGCGGACCGAGCGACACGCTCATGATACCATGTCGTTCGGCGCAACGGCGCTCGTCGTCAGTCAATCCACCCTCCGGTCCGCTGAGGATGCCCAGCGTCGCCAGCGCTGCGCTGCTGCGCAGAGCGTGCAACGCCTCCGCGAGCGGCGTGGCGCCATCGCCTTCCCACAGGAGCAAGGCAGGGTCGTGGGGAGTGAACTGCATACACGCTTCGTCGAAGGTGAGTGCAGACGCCAGGCGCGGAAGCCTCCCGCGCCGCGACTGCTCCGCGGCCTCACGAATGATCCGCCGCCAGCGCACGAGACGACGTTCGTCGGGAGCGGCGTCGATGCTGCGCGCGCAGAGGGTCGGGACAAACGCAGTCGCTCCCAGTTCCACCCCTTTCTGGAGCGCCCATTCAAAACGTTCCGCTCGAATGATCGGCAGGTACACCGTCAGCGCGAGACGCGGTTCGCCGCCAGCAACGTCGCGCGACTCGATAGACCCATTGACTGTGCCGCGCCGATCAACCGTTTCCAGCGCAACAGTGTACTGCCACCCCTCGCCGTCGAGCAGCACAACGCGGTCGCCGCGCCCCAGCCGCAACACGGTCGCCAGTTGATGCCCGAGTTCGGGATCAAACAGGCGCACCCGCTCTGCGTCGAACGCCGAGGGATCGACGAAGAAGCGATAAGTGTTACTGTGAACAGTATCACGCGGACGGCGAGGCATGCGCTATAGTTTGCGATGCACCAGCGCCACCCAGTCGCCGTCCTGGCGGCGTGAGACCGCCTCCAGGCCGACAGCGGCGTAGGCGGCGACCACATCAGGTTCACGGTCGGCGATGATCCCTGAGCTGATCAGAAGCCCGCCAGGGCGCAGCGCTACCGCAAAATCGGGCGCGACCGCCACGAGCACTCTGGCGATAATATTGGCGACAATCAGATCAAACGGCGGCAGCGCATCGTCTGGCAACGACGCTGGCAGCAGCGGGGGCGCTTCGCCGTTGCTTCCGGCGTCGGGTCGCAGCCAGTGCCCGAAGGACGCACCGCGCCCCAGGCTTCCTTCAGCAGCAATGATCCTGTCTGCCACACCGTTCAGCGCCGCATTCGCCCCTGTCGCCTCAACCGCAATCGGATCGGTGTCGAGCGCCAGCACCTGCGTGGCGCCCAGACGAGCGGCGGCAATCGAGAGGATGCCGGAGCCGCACCCCAGATCGAGCACGTGCATCCCTGGCGTGACATGGCGCTCCAGCTCAATCAGGCACAACTGCGTCGTCGGGTGCAGACCGGTTCCAAACGCCATGCCAGGGTCGAGGCGCACGATCAGATCATCGGGCAGCGGCTGGTAGTCCAGCCAGGATGGCACGATGACGATATGCGCCCCGATCCGCTGGATAGTGTAATACTGCTTCCAGGCGTTGGCCCAGTCTTCCTCTTCAATCCGCCGGACCTGCAGCGGACCGACCGGGCGGATCATGCCCAGGAGCCACAGCCCCTGCTCGATGCGCGTGCGCGTCTCTTCAGCCGAGTCGTCGAGCGCCAGATAGGTGCGCACCGTCACCGGGCGCGCCGGATCGTACTGATACTCTGGACCATCCTCGCCGGGGATGATCGGCGGTTCGATCGCCACGCCGCCATTGTAGCCATACCGCGCCAGCAGCTCGCTGACCGGTTCGACTGCTTCGCTGTCACAGGAAACCGAGAGTTCCAGCCACGTTACAGATTTGGTTTGTCCATCACCTTCCATCGCGTCCCCTGCGGCGTATCTTCAAGGGTGACGCCGAGTTCCGCCAGGCGGTTGCGCACCATATCAGCGAGTGCGAACTGCTTCGCCTTGCGCAATTCGCCGCGCACCTCCACCAGCAGATCGATGAACGGCGCCGCCTGCTGAATAACAGGTCTCTGCGCAGTCAGCGTCAACCCGAGCACATCGATCAGCTCGCGGAACGTCGCCTGCGCTTCGGCAAACGGTGCACCGCCAACACCCGCATCGCGCGCTGTGTTGATCGAACGCACCAGTTCGAACAGCGCCGCCAGCGCCCCGGCGGTGTTGAAGTCGTCGTCCATTGAGGCGATGAACCGCTCGCGCGCCGTGCGCGCCGCTGCCAGCAATACCTCAACCGCCGGACCGCTCTCAATCGCGCCAATTGGCGGTTCGAGCGCCGAGCGCAGGCGCGCCAGCTTGCGCTCCTGATCAGCGGCGATCTCCTCACCGAACGCCAGCGGGCTGCGGTACGAACCGGAAAGCACCGTCAGTCGCAGCACATCGGGATGATAGCGCTCCAGAAACTCGCGGATGGTCACCACATTGCCGAGCGACTTGGACATCTTCTCCAGTTTGTACGTGCCATCCGCCAGACGGGTCTGGATCTGGAGCATGCCGTTGTGCATCCAGTAGCGCGCAAACGGCTTGCCGGTCAGGCTCTCGGTTTGGGCGATCTCATTCTCGTGGTGCGGGAAGATCAGGTCAGTCCCGCCGCCGTGAATGTCGATCTGTTCGCCGAGGTGCGCCAGATTCATCGCCGAGCATTCGATATGCCAGCCAGGGCGACCCGGACCCCACGGGCTGTCCCAGAACGGCTCACCCGGCTTTGCCGCCTTCCAGAGCGCAAAATCTGCCGGGTTCTCCTTGCGCTCATCGACGCTGATGCGATTGCCGGCGATCATATCATCGAGGCTGCGCCGCGAGAGCTTACCATAGTCGGGGACGGTCGAGACGCGGAAATAGACGTCGCCATCCACCACGTATGCGTGCCCGGTCTCGATCAACCGGCTGATGAAGCGCTGAATCTCCGGCATCGTCTCGGTGGCGCGCGGATAGACATGCGCCCGTTTGACATTCAGCGCCTCAAGGTCTTCCAGAAACTCGGCAATGTACGACTCGGCAAGTTCCTTCGGATCGCGCCCGAGTTCCTTCGCCCGATTGATAATCTTGTCGTCCACATCGGTGAAATTGACGACATGCTGAACGACGTAGCCGCGATACTCCAGGTAGCGCCGCACCACATCGAAGACAATCGCCGACATCGCGTGCCCGATATGCGCCCGGTCGTAGACCGTCACACCACAGACATACATCTTCACCACGCCGGGTTCGAGGGTCTCGAACGGTTCGAGCGTGCGCGTGAGCGTGTTATAAATATGAATGCTCATATGCGTTATATCCCGTCGCCAGCCACATAGCCGTACTCATCGATCTTGCCATTGCCATTTGTGTCGCCAAGCGCCGACCAGCATTGCGATGAGAGCGCATCCTCCTCGACATGGTGTTCAAGATGATGGTTGGTCGCAATTTCGAGTTCGGTCAGGCGCTCTTCGAGTTCAAGCACCTTGGCGCGCAGGCTACGCAGCATTTCGCCTTCAGGGTCGGGCAGGTGCTCAACGCGGCGCGTTTCGCCGGTATGCGGATCACGCTGCGCCACAATGCGCGCCGGGACGCCGACGGCGGTTGCGTGTGGGGGAACGTCCTTCACCACCACAGCGCCGCCGCCAATGCGCGCTCCCTCGCCGATAGTAATGGCGCCCAGCACAATCGCGCCCACGCCAATGACCACGCCGTCGTGCACCGTCGGATGGCGTTTGCCGCGTTGCTTCCCGGTGCCGCCGAGGGTCACACCCTGATAGAGGGTCACCCAGTTGCCGATCTCGGCAGTTTCGCCGATAACCACACCCATCCCGTGGTCGATGAAGAAGCCGCGACCGATGACCGCTCCCGGATGGATTTCGATGCCGGTGAGGAAGCGGCTGATCTGTGAGATCAGGCGTGGAATGAACGGCACGCCGCGACGCCAGAGGGCGTGCGCCAGGCGATGGAACAGAATCGCATGCAATCCGGGGTAGAGCAGGACCTCCGCCAGATTGCAAGCGGCCGGATCATTGAGGAAAATTGCGCGAATATCGTCGCGTATGACGCAGAGCAGGTTATCTTTATTTCTGGACATACAAAACCTCCCGTTCGACGGTCAATCGAAGCGCGTCATGCAGATCAGGGGCGTCATTCACGGTGCAATGACGCCCCTAAAGACAGATACAGGTCTGCGTGACGAACCCGACCGACTGGCAGCGGGAGGTCCGAAGAGATATATGGAAGCGCCAGCTAAAGGGGCGCAGATGGCTCAGGTCAGGATTCACTGGCGCCTGTCTCGCTCTTCTCACTCTTCGACGAGCTATCGCTGCCAATGCTCGCGCTGTCACTCTTGCGGCTATCGGTGATATACCAGCCTGAGCCCTTGAAGACAATGCCCACCGGCTGGAAGACCCGGCGTACCGTACCTTCTTTGCCACAGCGACAAACCCGCAGCGGCTCGTCCTTGAACGACTGGAATTGCTCGAACTGCGCACCGCAAGCGTCACAGGCGTACACGTAGGTAGGCATAACCGTCAGGACCTCCTGGCATTGAGT
>JANWXL010000455.1 GCA_025055265.1 Roseiflexus sp. | reverse complement strand
GCATCGTTATCTGGCGGATCACGGCGTGACGATCGAGCAACCGCCGCAGCACAACCCACGGTTCAACATCTACCACTGCTTCCTGCGCGACCCGGATGGGTATCTGGTCGAAATCCAGCGGTTTCTCGATCCGGCATGGCCCGGTGCAGGTTGAGGGTTGTTCGGAGCGCCTGGCGCAGGGAGGGATAAACGTTCTGTGAGGCGCGTTTTCTCAATCCCACACAAAGGCGCAGAGATTAAGAGCAAAGCTCAGCACATGCCCGACACACGCACCCACGATATTATCACGCTTGCGACTGGCGTCCTCCTCGCTCCGGCGACCTATGTGCTGTTGGAGTCCAGTGGTCGGGAATACGCGGCAACCGGCGCCGCCGTCCTCACCGGCGCTCACCTGATCTCTGGTCTTCTCTTCTCGCCCGACCTCGACATTGACTCGGCAATTGACAATCGCTGGGGCGTCTTCTTCTGGATATGGCGACCGTACATGTGGATTATCCCGCATCGCCATTTCTGGAGCCACGGTCTTGTCATTGCGCCGCTCTTGCGGCTGGTCTATTTCTACGTCGTTGCCATGTTGATCGTCATCTGGGGCGCGTGGCTCCTGGGGCGCATCGGCATCGGCACGCCAGACCTGCACGCACAGGCGTCGGCATGGATGTTTGACGTCATGCGCCGCAACCCCGATATGGTGCGTCTGTTCCTCTTCGGCTTCATCAGCGGCAGTGCAGCGCACACCATCGCCGACTGGCTGGTGACTGGCGGGAGGCGCTACCTTCAGATAGCGGGAATTCGCCTGCGCGATGGCTACCGCAACCACGACCGCGTGAGCCTGCGACGTCGGCGGTTATTCCGCTAATGGCGCCTCCCTGCCCGGCGGTTGATGGGCTTTGAATAAACATTCCGCTATCCGCCTACTCGCCCGGCGCCTGAAGTCGCGGGCTACTGCTGCGAAGCCCGCCTGCGCGGGCTAGCTCGCGCCAGTGCAGGTGACGTTCACCAGAGCGGCTGGATCAGCGATCTCCAGCACGCGGCAGCGCGGGGGCGGCGCAGGTGCCGCGTTACCCGGCGCAGATGACGGTCATCATCGGGCAATCCCTGCTGCCTGCCGCAGGTGATCGACGGTCAGCGTGTAGGCGCGCGCGAAGCCGCCGACGTACCGCGCACCGATGATAGTGAAACGGTAGAGATTGAAATCGGCGAAGTCGAAGAGCATCGCCGCTGCCGGATGCCGCGCCAGGTACCGTTCGCGCCCGGTTGCGTATTCCGGCGTGTCTTTCCCCACCTGCGCAATCGTGCCGCTCAACGTGATGCGCGCCAGGGTCTGCACATCTTCGACCTCAGCGGTCTCCGGTTCGGCAATCAGCAATGCAGCGCGCGGGTCGGCGCGCAGGTGGCGGGTGTGCGGCGAGAGGTCGCTCAGGTGGAGCAGATAACTGCACAGATCGTCTTCCACGACGTAGGCGACAAGTGAAACAAAGGGCGCGCCATCGGCGAGCGTTCCCAGCGAGGCGACGCGCTGACTGCGCAGGAGACGGGCGATGAGCGGAAGTTCATCCTGGAGCATAACAATTCCCTCAGCAATTTTCAGGTATGATATCGCAAACCGTTGAGTTCATAAGGCTTCCAGCATTTCACAGAAAGGTTGACACAGAGACGCAAAGGCGCAAAAGTATTTGATGGCGGTCGGGTAGTACGCTCAGATACACCGCCCGACTCTGGCGCTCTGTGCCTCCGTGCCTTTGTGTGAGGTTTCTCATACCTTCCAAATAAGCGCACACAAAGGCGCAAAGGCACAAAGACTCCGCATATGAAGCCGCCAATGATGGCTCATCTTTCTTATGCGAAAGGCGTCTGGATCAGGAGACACCAATGACACAATCGATAAGTGAGTCTATCATATCTACCGAGACTGCGTACACGTCCGGCGTTTACCCCAAGCGGCAGGTCGCCATTGTGCGCGGCGAAGGAGCGCTGCTCTGGGATGCCGATGGTCGTGTGTACATCGACTGCGTCGGCGGGCAGGGCGCCGCGAACCTGGGTCATGCCCATCCTGCCGTCGTAGCAGCCATACGCGAACAGGCGGAGCGCCTGATCAGTTGCCCGGAGATTTTCTACAACGACCAGCGCGCTGCCTATCTCGCCGAACTTGCCGCCGCGCTGCCCTTCGCCGCCAGAATCTTCCTCTGCAACTCAGGCGCCGAGGCTGTCGAGGGCGCGATCAAAATTGCGCGCCTGAAGACCGGGCGAACCGGGATTGTCGCGGCAGTGCGCGGATTCCACGGTCGCACGATGGGCGCGCTCTCCGCCACGTTCGAGCCGAAGTACCGCGAGCCATTCATGCCGCTCGTGCCCGACTTTACGCACGTGCCGTACAACAATATTGCAGCGCTCGATGCAACCGTCACCGACCGCACCGCAGCCGTCATCCTGGAACCGGTGCAGGGCGAAGGCGGCGTGCATCCCGCCGCTCCTGGGTATCTTGCAGATGTTGAGCGGATCTGCTGCGAACG
>JANWXL010000452.1 GCA_025055265.1 Roseiflexus sp. | reverse complement strand
GGGTGCGCCTCTTCACCTCGTCGGTCACCGACCTTCACTTTTTGAACGAACCGTATGATCTGGTTCTGGATGTCGGCTGTATGCACGGCATGACGGCTGAAGAACTTCAGGCATACGCCCGTGAGGTCGTGCGTCTGACGCAGCCTGGGGGGTTATATCTGCTCTTCGCACATTTGCATGACGAAACCTCGAAAGAGGCGCCGCGCTGGATTGCAAAAGGGGTGGTGGAGCAACTATTTGCGCCCGACTTCGAGGTCGAGCGCATCGAATACGGGGTCACTCATGTCTGTGATACGATCTGGCCCTCGGCGTGGCACTGGCTGAGGCGCAGACGCTGAGACAGGTTACTCCTCAGCCGCAACGCGCCGGGAGGCGACGCTCGGTGTCGAGCGCGTTGCCATCCACTGATGCATGCGTTGTTCGATAGACGACTGAAAGGCGATGATGCGCCGCGCTGCCATGGCCACCAGCGGTACAGACGAAGAAGCCAGCGAACGGATCAAACGGTTCCACCAGGCGCGTGCCATGCGCAGCCCGCGATCGCGCGGACCAACCAGGAT
Organism: Roseiflexus sp.; assembly: GCA_025055265.1. GTDB lineage: Bacteria > Chloroflexota > Chloroflexia > Chloroflexales > Roseiflexaceae > Roseiflexus. The sequence continues at coordinate 1,616 of JANWXL010000452.1, read as the reverse complement.
AACGCCCGCAATGACAATGACGAACCCGAATGGAAGTGGCGAAATCGCAAGTATCAAACCGCCGATGATGCAGATCCAGCCAACAATGAGGCGCACGAGTCGCAATGTCTGTCCCAGCATAGTTGTGCCTTCCAGCCTGTAAGAATTATTTCATCTTGTTTACAAGTGTACCATATCAATCGGGGGATCGGAAGGGAGATCATTCCTGATCTGAACATGGATCAATCCTGTATCTGCCTCTACACGTTGGGCTAAATCTGTGCTACCATCCAACTCATCGGTTACCCGGACAGGCTCAGAGTGAGCATATGGACGAGGGCAGGCTCCAGGACATTCTCTTGCGTGGCGCTCATACGCGCGTTTTGGTAGTGGGCGATTTTGTGCTCAACCAGCGCATGCTGATCGACCCGTCGCGCATTGAGTACGCTGAAGAGACCGGTCTCCATGCCCACCAGGTTGTTGCTGTCGATCTATATCCTGGAGCAGCAGGGAACATTGCTGCCGCCCTCCGCGCTTTTGGGATCGCAGTGACGACGCTCGGCGTCATTGGCGACGACGGTGAAGGGTACGAATTGAGGCGTCATTTGCGGAAGCTCGGCATCGATGAGCGCCCGATGATCATTGTCGCTGATCGATATACGCCAGCCTCAATCCAGCCCGTGATTGCTGGTGGGACCCCTGTGCCATATGAACAGGAACGACTCGACATTCGAACCCGCACGCCTCTGGCTGCTTCCGCAACAACGACGCTGATCGAACGTCTTCGCGCGCTGGTAACGCAGGTGCACGCGGTGATCGTCGTTGATCATATTCCTGAAGAAGAATGCGGCGTCGTCACGAGTCGTCTTCGCCTGGAGATCGCTGATCTGTCTCTTCGCCATCGAGATGTCTGGTTTCTGGCAATCTCGCGCCATCGTATCGGGCTCTTCAGGCATGTCGTTGTCATACCATGCGCCCGCGAATGTGTACGAGCAGTGTATGCGGACGATAGCAACAATCCGCCGCTGGCGCTGGTGGGTCAGGCCGCCGAGCAGCTGCGCCGTCGCACCGGTAAACCCGTGATTGTCACGCTTGGCTTACGTGGGATGCTCGTTGTCCACGATCAGGGTATGAACCATGCTCCTCCTATTCCAATCAATGGGCCAATCAATCTGACCGGTGCGAGCGATGGTGCGGTGGCGGCAGTGACGGCGGCTCTGTGCGCAGGCGCAACGCTGGATGAAGCGGTGGAATTGGGCAATCTGGCGACGGCGGCTGCGATGCGCCGAACTGATGTAACCGGCGTGGCGTCGCCCGATCAGATTATCGCCGTGTGGTGGGCGTATCATAAGGGTGAATGAGTGGCTGCCGGGCCGGGCTCTTTTCGCCGGGACCTGTAATCTTCCTTCCTTCAACTCCCCAACGCCTCATACGCCTCGATCAGCATCTGTTCGGTCGTTTCCCAGCCAACGCAGGCATCGGTCACCGATACGCCGTAGCGCAGTTGTGAACGGTCGGCGGGGATCGGTTGTTTTCCCTCGTACAGATTGCTCTCGACCATCATGCCGATCACGGCATTGCTGCTGGCGATGTGGTCGCGCAGCACCTCGCGCCAGACGTGCGGCTGGCGCGTGTGG
>JANWXL010000259.1 GCA_025055265.1 Roseiflexus sp. | reverse complement strand
TATGGATACAGTGCCAATGTCGTCACCCGATCTGACCAATGCAGAACGCAACGCCGTTCTCCAGGTTCTGCATACGCCGGTCTTGAGCATCGGACCTTACGTGCAACAGTTCGAGCAGCGCCTGGCGGCGTTCGTCGGCGCACGTTACGGCGTTGCGGTCAATTCCGGTACGAGCGGTTTGCATCTGAGCATCATCGCCGCTGGCGTGACTGAGTATGATCTGGTCATCACAACGCCGTTCTCGTTCATTGCCTCAGCCAATTGCATTCTGTACGAGCGCGGCATCCCGATCTTCGTCGATGTCGATCCGGTCACCGGCAACATTGACCCGGAACAGGTGCACGCGGCCGTCAGCGACCTGGCGCGCGGCGGGATGACGGCGCGTCGCTGGCTGCCTCCGGCGCTGCGTAACAGTCGCTACGGTCGACTCAAGGCGATCTTGCCGGTACATGCCTTCGGTCAACCGGCGGATATGGCGCCAATCGTCGCTATTGCACGGCGCCGCAACCTGGTCGTGATCGAAGACGCTTGCGAAGCCCTGGGTTCAGAATATCGCGGTCGCCCGGCTGGAACGCTGGGTGACATCGCGGTCTTCGCCTTCTACCCGAACAAACAGATCACGACGGGCGAAGGCGGCATGATCGTGACGAACAATGAAGATTGGACGGCATTGTTGCGCAGCCTGCGCAATCAGGGTCGCGATGTCTTCGACGCCTGGTTGAACCATACCCGTCTCGGCTTCAACTACCGGCTCGATGAGCTGAGCGCAGCGCTGGGGTGCGTGCAGATGCAGCGAATTCACGAACTGCTGGCGAAGCGCGAGCGGGTCGCTGCCTGGTATAACGAGCGCCTGGCGGATATTGAACTGATCGAGCGTCCGAGTATCAGCGCCACTACCACCCGGATGAGCTGGTTCGTCTACGTGGTGCGGATCAGGCAGCCCGCCAGCCGTGATGCTGTGATGCGCCACCTGGCAGCGGCAGGCATACCCAGCCGTCCCTACTTCACACCGATCCACCTGCAACCATTCTATCGCAAGCGGTTCGGTTTCCGGCGGGGCGACTTCCCGGTCACCGAGCGTTTGGGGGATATGTCGCTGGCGCTGCCCTTCTCTGGCGTGATGACTGAGTCGCAGGTGGATATGGTCTGTGAGCGGTTGCGCGAGAGTCTGGAGCGGTCAATCGTGCGCGAGGAAATGGCGGATGCGCTATGAGTCTCCGATCACTGGATCACGATGCGTTGCCACAGCGATTGGCGTCCAGCCGCCGATCCCGATGGTCGCGGCGCCTGTTCGTCCGCATCGGCGGCGTCACCCTCGTGACCATTGCGATCCTGGCGGGCAGCGCAGGATGGTGGCTGCCCGCAATCGGCGGTCTGCTGGCATTGCCAGGACGTCCGGCGCCCGCCGATGCCATTGTGGTATTGGGCGGCGGATTTCCGCTGCGCGATCAGCACGCCATCGATCTCTACCGGGAAGGGTACGCGCGGGAAATCTGGCGCACCGGCGAGATGCCTGGCGGCTCTCTCATTGTCCAGAAAGCGCGGCGTCTGGCGATCGATCAGGGCGTCCCCGACTCTGCATTTGTGCCATTGATTACCGACAGCACATGGACTGACGGGCGCGAAATTGCACGGATGGCGCGAGAACGCAAGGTCGAGCGGGTGCTCATCGTGACCGACTGGCCCCACAGCCGGCGCGCGATGTGCGTGATCAATCGGCATCTGGCGGGTACCGGGGTTGTTGCGATCTACGATGGTCCACGCAATCCGCCCTACACTCCAGCCAACTGGTGGCGCGATCCTGAGGGTCGTTACATCGTACCGGGAGAACTGCTCAAGACACTCTACTATCTGCTGCGATTTGGCGTGGCGCCCTGGGCATGTTAGAAGGAGGCACGGTATGCAACGTTCTACACCTGCTTTCCATTTTTATGGAATAGATGCTCTGGCGCTGATTTTTGCTGCGTTCATCGGGTATGCCCTGCGTCTCGAGCGCCTCGATCTGGGGGAATACTGGGGATCGTTTGCGCTGTTTGCGGGCGCGGCGTTGATCATCGTTCCAGCCATTTTCATGCTGGTTGGCGTCTACGCACAATACTGGCGCTATGCATCGTTCTACGAGTTCAGCCTGCTGGCATTCGCCCTGGCGTTCGCCGGGATCGTTCTGACGGGTCTCGTATTGCTTAGCCGCGCCCTGTTCCCGTCCATGCCGGTTGTGCCGTTGTCCGTCCCGTTGATCTTCGTTATGCCTGCTCTGGTGTTGACGGCGCTGCCGCGGTTGAGTATGCACGCGCGCTTTCGCCCTTCGCTCGGGCATCGCGCCCCTAAGGGCGGCAATCGGGTGCTGATTATGGGGGCGGGTGAAGCTGGCGCCATGATCACCCAGAGCATGCGTCTCGCCCGACGGAACACCGTCATTGTCGGCTTCGTCGATGACAACCCGCACAAGCGAGGCATACGGATCAACGGGGTTTCGGTGTTGGGCAATCGTCATGATATTCCGCGCCTGGTCGCCGAGCATCACATCAATGAAGTCATCATCGCCATGCCAAGCGCCCCTGGGAAGACGATCCGTGAAATTGTGGCAATCTGCGAGCGTGCCGGCGTGCGCACGAAAATCATTCCTGGCATTGCCGAACTGGTCGATGGTCGCTTCAGCGTCAACCATATCCGCGATGTGCAGATCGAAGACCTGCTCCGGCGTGCGCCAATCAAAACCGATATGCAGGCGGTGAGTGACCTTATTCGTGGGCGGCGCGTGGTGGTCACCGGCGGCGGCGGCTCAATCGGGAGCGAAATCTGCCGCCACGTGCTGCGCTATGAACCCTCAGAACTGATCATTCTCGGGCATGGCGAGAACAGCGTCTTTGCCATTCACAACGAGCTGCAACTGTGGCTGAATGATCCCCACAATCGACCAGACCCCACAGGCAACGGATCAGGCGCTCCGCACAGCAAAACCGTCCTGCATACGGTTATCGCCGATATTCGCTTCGCCGAACGGATCCATTCCGTCTTTGAGCAGTATCGTCCAGAGATCGTATTCCATGCCGCAGCGCACAAGCACGTGCCGCTTATGGAGGCGAATCCGGTCGAAGCGGTCACCAATAATGTGCTTGGAACGCGCAACCTGCTCGATGCCTCGATCGTGACTGGCGTCGAACGCTTTGTGATGATTTCGACTGATAAAGCCGTCAACCCGACCAGCATTATGGGCAGCAGCAAGCGCGCCGCCGAACTGCTGGTCCATCACGCTGCGAGGCTCAGCGGTCGAGCGTTTATGGCAGTCCGCTTCGGTAATGTGCTTGGCAGTCGTGGCAGTGTCGTATGGACATTCAAACAGCAGATCGCTGCAGGCGGACCGGTGACCGTCACCCACCCTGAGATGCGGCGCTACTTCATGACCATCCCCGAGGCGGTGCAACTGGTGTTGCAGGCAGCGGTGCTTGGTCGAGGCGGCGAGGTGTTTACGCTCGATATGGGTGAGCCGGTCAAAATCCTCGACCTGGCGCGTGATATGATCGAACTCTCCGGGTTGCAGGTCGGGCGGGACATCGACATTGCCTTTGTCGGGTTGCGCCCGGGCGAAAAACTCTTTGAGGAACTCTTCCTGCCTGGCGAACAGTACGATCGCACCAGCCACGACAAAATCTTCATTGCCCAGTACGCCAGTCGTCTCGTGCCGCCTGATGTCCTTGCGCTCATCGCCGATCTCGAAGAAGCGGCGCTGTCGGATGACGCGCAGCGCACTGTGCGTCTGCTCCGCCTCATTGTTCAGCGCAGCCAGTCGGCGCCGCTCGAGATGCCCCGCGAAGAGGAG
>JANWXL010000225.1 GCA_025055265.1 Roseiflexus sp. | reverse complement strand
CATACTCGGCTTCTCGCCTGTTCGCCTGGAACGTTTGCCGCATTGGCTATCCCATATCATCCTTCAATTCCAGGAAGTCGCTGCCCGTTACCGCAACAATGCCGGAACGATCCTGGCATGTCTGGGACTATCAGTGGTGTTTCATCTAGGGAATGCGCTGAGTTTCTGGTGGCTGGCGCTGGCAATTCAACCGGATGCACCAGCGGCGACGATGATTCTCTGGCCGCTCGCCGGATTGTTCGGAGTGCTCCCGCTCACTCCCGGCGGCTTGGGGGTGCGTGAGGGGATCACGGCGGCGCTGCTGCTGCGCGCCGATCTTACATCGGATCAGGCAGTGGCGGCGGCGCTGATTGGCCGGATGCTCCTCTTGCTGTGCAGTCTTGCGGGATTGCCGACGCTGATAGCAACCCTGTCTCATGTCCACGAACGAGCGTCAACCACCAGTGAGAAAGAATTCCCTAACGATGTTCGAATTTAAGCGTCTCAATCCGGAACAGCGCCTGATAGTCCTCGCAGCGGGCTTCCTTGTTGCAACGCTCATCGTGATTAGCCAGGAAAGCGGCGCCGACTTCGCGCAAGATTATGCGGCAGCGTGGGCCTGGTGGCACGGCATAGACCCCGGTACGCCAACATTTCTGATCTTCGAGGCCTGCTGCCCGCAGGATAACGTCACCGGCGCGTATCAGACCGCCCATCCGCCCTTTGCAACCCTGCTCGCGCTTCCGTTTGGTCTCCTCCCGTTCAAAGCGGCGCGCGCGATCTGGTTGATGATTGGTTGCATCGCGGTAGTGCTCGCGTGGCGCTGTGCTCAGGTCGATCGTGCGCTGGCTGCAGCCACAGCCGCAATGTGGGTGATAGGTCTATCGCTGGGCGCTTTTGAGCCGCTTGTTTTTCTGGCGCTGGCTGCAGCGTTCCGCCTCCGATCATCTCGCCCGGAGCAGTCCGCGATCCTCATAGGACTGGCAGCCGCAATCAAGGTCTATCCGGGAGTATTGCTGCTTGCGCTGTTTATTGGTCGTCGCTGGAAGGAAGGGCTGCTGGGAGTCGCCGCGGCAATTGGCGCAACGCTGGTCGCTGACAGGATTGTCGGGGGATCAGCGCTTGCTGACTGGATCGCGTACATTCCCTGGAATGTTGAGCGCTATATTGATACTGCCGGAAACGCATCACTTGTTCGGTTGGGGCGTCTGGCGTTTCCTGACATTCCGACATCGCTGGCATCGATCATGATCATAATAGCATTGACGTTGCCAGTGACGCCATATCTCTACCGTAGCGCAGACTGGCGTGCGCTGCTGCCGGTTATGACGCTCGGCAGCCCGCTTGTCGGACCGCACTACATCGCGCTGGTCGGTCTGGCGCATCCAAATCGTGCCGCATCGTTCTGTCTCGGCATTGGCGGCGGCATTGCGCTGCTTGCTCGCACTGGTCTGTTCCCCCTCTCTTATGAAACTGAAGCGCTCGTCGTCGCACCGGTGCTCGCAGGACTTTTCATCATCTGGTTGGATGCCGTCCGGCGCATGATCGTGCAACATCGTTCAATTGCCCAGGAGAAGAGCGCTCTGCATGTTCGCTGAACGTCATCGGTCTCTCCGTGATCCCTTCCTCTGGTCCGCCATTCTGTTGATCGGCGGCGTGCTCGGCTGGTTGAGCGTTGCACGCTATGAGGGCTTTAACGCTGGCATGTACGACCTGGGCAACATGGCGCAGGCAATCTGGAGCGGCGCGCGCGGTGAGCCGCTGTTCTACTCCCGTCCCGAGGGGGTGCGTGCATCGCGTCTGGCCGGACATGTCGAGATCGGATACTTTCTGTTTGCACTGCTCTATGCACTCTGGCCCGATCCGCGTCTGCTGCTGATAGCCCAGGCAACGCTCTTTGCGCTCGGCGCCATCCCGGTGTACCGCATCGCCTGGCGACGCATCGATATGCTGCACGGCGGGGATCGCGCCACTCCGTATGCGGCGCGCTGCCTGGCGCTTATCTACCTGCTCTACCCAACAGCGCAGACTGGCGTGCTCTTCGATTTTCACGCCGATACGGTCGCTGCGCCGCTGATCCTGTTTGCGCTCGATGCGCTCGATGCGCGCGCCTGGCGATGGTTCACGCTCTGGACGGCGCTGGCGCTCAGTATGAAGTTCTATGT
>JANWXL010000209.1 GCA_025055265.1 Roseiflexus sp. | reverse complement strand
ACGAACGCCGCTGCGACCGCCAAGCCCGCTCAGACGTTGTGGCGGCGCCGAAAGGTTTGTCAAATCATGCACGAGGGTTGTCCCCTGGTTATCGCCGATTGCCAGCAGGCGTCCATCACGGCTCAGGGCGATTGCCGTGTTGATCCCGCCGGGTGCAGCAAGTTCGCGTGCGGTCAACGTCGCGCTGGCGATATCCCAAAGGCGGATGCTGGCAGGATCGGCGCCAGCCGTGACCAGGCGGACGCCATCGGATGAAAGCGCCAGTAGCGTTGGTGAGCCGGGAGCGCTGGCGCTGCGCGGCGGCTGACTCAGATCGGTCAGGTTCCAGACCTGCAGGGCGCCGTCAGCGGTCAGGAACACGGCAACCGTGCCATCGTCGCTGGCGGCTGCGGCGACCAGCGGACTGCCGATCGCCAGGCCCACGCCGCCAGTGCGTGTGAGCGAGCCACGCAAGGCGGCATCGGCGACGGAGATGGGCGCTTCACCCTTCTGCAGCGTCACCTGTACCGCCTCGATTGCCAGCAGGAGGCTCAGAATGGGTCGCTCCTCGCGTTCCGCCTGCGCCAGCGCCGCAAGTTGACCGGCGCGCGCCTGGCGCACCTCTCGTGCAAGCACTGGCACCAGCGCCTCGGCAGTCCGGCGCGCATACGACTCCTGGGTTGCTGAGAGCGCTGCCTGGGTACCACGGAGCAGCGCCAGGCTTTCGGCGGCCTGTGCCGTGGCAGCGGCAACCCGCGCTCGGTTGGCGGCGATCCGGGCGTGTTCGGCGGCTGTTTGGGCAGTTGCGAGCGCCTGGTTGGAAATGCCGACCTGGATTGCCAGTTCGGCAGCGGTTGTTCTGAGGCGCGTCTGTTGCAGAATCAGCGTCACGCCTGAAATAATCGCGCCGATCAGGGCAAAGGCCATCGTGATCACAACCAGACGCAACCGGCGTGCCGAGCGCGCTTCGGCTTCAGCGCGTTTCCCCTGCTCGATCGCCAGTTGTTCGTTCTGTTCCGCCTGAATACGGCGCGCTTCCGCCAGCGCCTGCGCCTGTTCGAGTTCGCGGCGGCGTCGCTCTTCTTCCGCACGCCGCGCCTGATCGATAGCCGCACGGCTGGCGGCGACCAGATCGAGCAATACTTCGTCATACCCCAGATACGCGGCTTCGGCGCTGTTCAGCCAGCGTTCGGCTTCCGCCAGTTGCACCTCATCGAGCAACCCGGCAGCGCCGCCGCCGAGTCGCACCCACTCTGCCGCTTTTGCCTCCAGGCGGCGACGTGTTGCGATTGCCGCACGCTCATCCTCGAGCCACTCCACAAGGGTAGGCCAGTTGCGCACGAGCGCTTCATGAGCGATTTCGATCTGCGCACTCTCCGGCGTATCGCCGGGAGTGAGGCGCACCAGGCGCACGGCGATCAGACGATCAAGCACCCGATCAACCCGGTCGCGCGCTTCGCCGGCGCGGTAGAGCTGGTCGCGTCGAATGCGATTGCTGGTGATCTCCAATCCCTCGCCGGGGCGCACCATCCGCATCAGGATGCGGCGCGCCGTCACCTGATCCTCCGGGATCAGGCTGTTGTAGAATGCATCGGCGCTGTGCGCCAGCGCCCGTCGTCCGCCGCCGATCCGCTGGTATGCCTGCCAGGTCACCCGATTACGATCGCGCGCCTCCCACAGTTTGAGCAGAGAGAATTGCAGCAGTGGCAATGCCGCTGGCTCGCCAAGCATGTCGTGCAACAGGGCGTCAACAACGCCTGGTTCGAACTTGAGACCGACCAGTTCCGCCGGACGTTCAATCGCCTCACGCATCTCGCTGGCGTTGAGCGGCAGCAGTTGCACCCGCGCCCGTTCCATCCACCGCTGAAGCGATGGTTCGAGCGCAATAAAACTCTCGAAATCGCTGCGCATCGTGGCAATGACCACGTGACGAGGTGATGGACATTCCGCGAGAGCGACCATGGCTTCGACAAATGCATGGCGCTCGGTTTCATCATCGGTGAGGGTGAACAATTCCTCCAGTTGATCGACAACCAGCACCGTCGGTTCAGGTCCATCGAATGCGGTAACCACTTCCCGGGGATCGCGAAACCGTTTCGCCAGCTCCTCATCGCGCGCCAGGTCATCAGGTTGACCGTTCAGGCGACGCAGCGCGCGCGCCAGGTGCATCAGCGGTTGCTCGCCTGGCGTCACTACTGGAGCATACCGCCAGGCGCCGCTGCCAGGCAGAGCATTCTGTTTCAGGGCAGGAATCAGCCCGGCGCGCACCACCGATGACTTGCCAGCGCCGGAAGGTCCGAGCAGCGCCAGCATGCGCTGGTTATTCAGCCGGTTGACCAGAAGCTCAACCAGGCGCCGCCGGCCGAAGAAACGCGCCGCATCTTCTTCGCGGAACGGGTCCAGACCAACGTAAGGGCAGTGAGCATCGTCCAGTTCTGGTGCGAGAGATGGATCAAACTCATCAAGGGTGGCGTCAGGCGGTTCATATCCTGTGCGAATCAGGATCGTCGCCCAGTAATCGAGCAGACTCTGCGCTGCAGAGCGCTCGTCTTCATCTTCGAGCAGCACGCCGGTGGCGCTGCCACGAGCGATGACTTCAGCCGCCTGTCCCAGGACCGACGGCGTCAATCCCTCATCGCGCTGGCGGCGAAGCAGGTCGGTGTGCGCTGCGCGCAGCGCTGCGAACGAAGGGTATGCCAGCGCGTTGCGGTCGGGTGTACGTTCCGGCGATGGATGATCGGTCATGGCGTCAGCATCCTGAGGACGGAAGCCAGCGGCTCGCCGACCTTGCGTAATTCGTCACACACCCGCTTGAGTTCGATATCGACGCGGAAAAAACGTTCTCCTGCCTGGCGGCGAAAACGGTGGAAGAACTGCCGCGCCCGCGTCAGATCGGCAGCCTCCAGCGCGCTGGTCACCTTGTCGGCGTCCTGCTTCAAGGCAGCGCCCCAGGACTCGGCGCTTTCCAGGAAGAATGGCGCCAGCCGTTCGCACACTTTGGGCCAGGACAGTTCCAGTTCTGTCATGTCCTGATCGATGAACTGCTCAATGCGGCGAAGATCGAGATCAATGATCTGCCAGCGATCATGCTCGTCGACCAGACTGACGAGGCTGGCGCTGAGGGTCGCTAGCGCCGTAACGCCGATTTCGATCTGGCTGATCCTGGCAGCATCATATCCGGCATTGCTGAGCCAGTCGCGCACGGCGGACATGCCCTGGACGAGCGAGGTGAGGCGCAGGGCGCGCGCTGCGGTGTTGAGACGGGCGTTGATCAGGGTCGGTTGGGTGGTCAGCACCCGGTTGAGCAGGCGGATCGCCTTTCTTAGCAGCTTTGGGTCGCTCACTTCAATCGCCTGAGCAATGTCTGCCTGTGCAGCGCGCACATCCGCCACCCACGACAATTCGCTCGCTGGCAGCCGGTTGCGTTCGGTCACCTGATCCAGGTCGCGCAGAATGCCCTGGAGCGCCACCTCATAAGTGGCAATGCTCTCCCACGCCAGGTCATCATCCGGCAGGCGACGCATGTCGATGACAATCGGATTGTAGCAGTGGAACTGGAGCGAGTGCAGATGATCGTGCACATCTTTGTAATCCGCCAGGATGTCGATCTGGTGCGCCGCCGCCTGGAAGTCGGCGCGAAACGCGATCACTGCCTCACGCACATCACTGCCAGTCTCGATGAGGGCTTCGAGCGCCTGAATGCCGGTTCCGACGGAGCGCGCCGTGACTTCCGCCACAGTTGATGGCGTATGAGTGGCACGCGGCTCAAACAGACGACCATCCTCAGTGCGCGTATAGATCACAGGGATACCCCAATCGGCGCGACCAAGACCGACAATGTTCATGACGGCGCGGCGCCCTTCGGTGACGCAAAAATCGATCGGGAAGGCGTCCGCCAGGGCGCGATAGAATGCACCGGCAAAGGCGCGGGTGGCTTCCTCTGATACCGGAGACTGCATTGCAATGACAGCAGGGATCTGCGCGCGCACCAGGGCCGGCGCAATGCTGCGCATCGGGTCGAGCGACAGTTGTCCGGTGGCGCAGGCGTCCAGCACGACCAGCCGCAGGTTGCTCCGGTCGAGCATAATACTGAGTTGCAGCGCACTGATCGGTTCCGGGTCGCCAAGGTCGTCCTCGAACAGCAGACACGCCGTAGCGCCATCGGCAGCGAACCCGCCATGACCGACGAAATGCCAGATGTGGCACCCTTCGCGCAGTCGGTTTTGCAGCGTGTCAACTGTCAGATGCGGTTCGACTGTGGTGGAAACCTGGTTGCCAAAACGTTCGAGCGCCGTCTGAACTGCTGCCAGTTCACGTTCAACGGCAGTTGGCGGCGGCGTTTGCGCAGCAGTCAGCAACACACGTAATGGCAACGGCGCAGTGAGCGGCGGAATGCGATCCGGCTGCGGCAGGTGACGCACCACCGGCGTGTCGAGCAGCGCCAGCGGACCGCGATCAGGATCATAGAGGAATTCCCAGGGCAACATCGCCACCGACGTTGCCGATGGCGGAATGTTGAGGCGCAGGCGCAGCCCTTCATCGCTGCCAAGCGCGCCCCGGCAGCGAACGTACACATCACGCACAGCGCCAGCGAAGAGCGCATCAAACAGCGCCCGACCAAGCGCCACAATCCCGGCTTCGTCGAGGTCCAGCGCACGCAGACGCGTCAGCAGCGTCTGAACCTGCGGGTCGGAGTCGGGCGGACGCAGTTCGCCGTCCCCCTCTTCGCCGCGCGGTCCGCGCGCTTTGAGAAGAAAACGACCGCTCTCTGTCGCTGTTACCGCAATTTCGAAGTCGGAGTACGATTTCATGGTGTGGTTGTTGTAGTATAGCATACCCCTTCGTTGCTGACGAGAGTGAAAATATGGTACACTCCCGCAACGTATGCATCGGCGTCTGGAAGCGATAGTGAGCGGCGAAACGGGCGCGCGAGCGTCACCCGCGCTGAGGCTGGCGATACGCGCGATTGCGGCAGCGCTGGCGAGCATGCTGCTGGTGACCCTGCTGTGTCAGATACCGGCTACACATCGTGTGGATGTGGGGCGGTTCGATGCCGGGTATGTGCGCGGCTTCTACGACCCGGAGCGCCTCGATCTGCCGCAGGCGCGCGCCTATCTCAACGGGTCGGACGGCAGCGCGCGCTGGACGCGCGTTGAGTCGCATCTGCTCTTTCCACAGGCTGGTCTTCCTGCTGAAATGATGCTGCGACTGCGCGGCTGGCGTGCCGATGGTCCGCCGCCGCAGATCACGATCCTGGTCGATGGGCGCGAAGCATACAGCGGCGCAACCGCCAGCGAGTGGCAGGAGATCCGGCTGGTAGTGCAGCAGCCTTCGCTGAAGCCAGAGGACGTGCTGATCACCCTGCGCGCCGACGTTGCGCCGATCGGTTCCGGCGATCCGCGGCTGGCGGGGGTGCTCGTCGATGCGGCGGAGTATCGCACTGGAGGACCGCTGCTGCAACCGTATCCGGCGCAACTGGCGTGGGGGGCGCTCGCCGGGGCGCTGCTGGCGCTGGCGCTGGCAGATACGCAGTGGGGCGAACGCAAGCCCTGGTTGCGCTTCTTCACGCCGCTGCGCGTCTGGATCGCTGGAATGCTGCTGATCGGTCTTGCCTGGCTGCTGCTGTACCGGCTTCAGCCCGCGTACCCGTATCCGCTGCGCGGCCTGCTGCCCGGCATCTGCGCAGCGCTTGGCGCAGCAACGGTGCTGCGGTACGGTCCGGCGCTCGCGGCGCGCCTGCCAGCGCTGCCGGATGTTCTGGCGCTAGGGGGAATTGCCGTGTGGACTGCAGCGGTTCTTCTGGCAGCGCAGGATCACGTCACCCTGTCAGTTCCGGGGGTCGAGAAGGATTTCCGGGTGTTTGCCACACGCGCCGTTGATCTGGCGCTGATTCTCCGCGCCGATGGGTTCTACAACCTGGGGTATCCGTTCCTGCTCTGGTGCGTCGCACCGTTGACCGGCGGCAATGTCTTTCTGGCGGCACGGCTGGTTGCCGCTTTTGCGGGTATGATCTTCCTCGGCGCTTCCTGGGTTCTGGCGCGTCGCGCACTGGGGCGCACTGCGGCGCTGGCGGCGCTCGTGATGCTGGCGCTCAACCCGTTTGTGGTGCAGTATGCGCTGTACATCGGCAGCGATATGCCGTTTGCGGCGTTCTGCGCGCTGACCCTGGCGCTGCTGGCGCAGTGGACGGACCGGAAAAACGCCTGGCTGCTTGTCCTGGCCGGCGTTGCCGCTGGTTTCGCGTTCCTGGTGCGGCATCCCGGAATCCTGCTCCTTCCCTTCGGGGTGCTTGGTATCCTGTGGACGAGGCAAGAGGCAAGAGGCGAGAGGCAAGAGGCAAGAGGTAAGCGGCGAGAGGTGAGCGGCGAGCGGCGAGAGGCGCGGGGCGAGCGGCGAGAGGCAAACATTGAACCTTCAACCTTCAACCTTCAACCTTCAACCTTCAACCTTCAACCTTCAACCTTCAACGTTCTCGCTTTCGTCCTCGCCTTTTTCATTGCAATTGCGCCGCAGGCAATCGTCAATGTGCGCGATACGGGCAATCCGTTCTACAACCAGCAGGCAAAGAACATCTGGCTCGCCGTGTACGGCGACAGCGACTGGGGGCGCTGGAACGAAGTCAGCAATGACATACCGCTCACCGACGTCATCCTGGAAGACCCGGCGCGCTTTGCTGGCGCGTGGTGGTCGAACCTGCGCGCGTTCATCGGCGCTGGCGCGGAGTCGACAGGCGATGCGGGACAGGCGTCGCAGTTGCGCCTGCTGGCATTCCCGGCGAACTGGCTGGCGGTCGCCGGTCTTGTCGGGTGGCTGGCGCTGATCGGGATTCGGCACATGAATGTGGGTTGGGTGCCAACACCTGTCCCATCGTTTGCGGTGCCGCTGCTGGTGTGGATTGGACTGTATGCTGCCGCGCTCGCTGTCGGTTTGCCGTTGCAACGCTTCTACCTGCCGCTGGCGCCGGTCTATGCGATTGCAGCGGCGTGGACGCTGGCGCTGGCGATCAGTGCGCTGGCGGCGTGGCGGTCGTGGAGTCCGGTGCGGCTCTGGATCATGGGCGTGCTGGTGTTTCTCGTGCTGCTCTGGCAGGGGTTCGCACTCGGCGTGCGCGAAGTGATCGATCGTCAGCCCGCCGATGAGGTGGCGGCGATACGCCTCGTGCAGCAGACCGTTCCGCCTGGTGAAATGCTGCGCACTGTGCTTGCGCCCGGCGATCCGGTTAGCAAGTATTCCGCGATTGCGCATCGCATTGCGCCGCCGGAGCGGGAGACGCGCTACCTGTTGCACAGCAGCGAGGCAGGACCGCGTCCTGATGGCGCGGTGATTGCAACATTCGGCAAATACGCACTGGTGCAGGTTCAACCGTGAGCGGAACGCAACCGCAGGCACAACGTTTCGATCTGCGCCGCTGGATGGCGTCCGCTGCGTCCGAAGCGCGCGCATCCCCGGTTGCGACAACCCATGTATTGCTGGCGCTGCTGGTCCTGGCAGGCGTCATTCTGCGCCTCTGGTTCATCAGCGTCAGCCCGCTCGATCCGCGCTACTCCAATGCCGACGACGGCGACTACTACCGGCGGGCGCTGCGGTTTGCCGTGACCGGCGCGTATGTCGATGACGCCTGGCTTATCCGCCCGCCGCTCCACGTCTTCTTTTTCGCGCTCTGGCTGCGGCTGGCGCTGATTCTCGGCGTTCCCCAACTCGGACTGCTGTTCGTGCAACTGGCGCAGACGGCGCTGGCTGCGCTGATGCCGCTGATCGGGTTCGATCTGGCGCAGCGGTTGTTCAACAGCGCGCGCGCCGGGCTGCTGTTCGCCGGGTTCCTGGCGCTCTGGCACCCGCTGGTCGAGCAGACGACCGTGCTGTTCAGCGAGCACCTGTACCTGTTTCTGTTTCTGATCCATCTGTGGTTGCTGGTGCGCTACGA
>JANWXL010000200.1 GCA_025055265.1 Roseiflexus sp. | reverse complement strand
GGGCAATATTTTCAGCGCGGTAAGCAGACCTACGCAATGTTTTCGGACGCCTTCGCCCTGATGAGCAGCGTCCCTTTCTTTTTCTTCGGCTTTGCCGGGTTATACCTGTTGCCGCTGGTTTCCCTCGCCGCGCTGTCGGTGATCTGTGTTCGCATTGCCCGTCCGCTCATCGGGTCAGGAGGCGCGCTTCTGGCAGCACTGGCACTGGCGTTGACATCGCCGCTGCTGTTTTACAGTGTCATTTTCTGGGAACATCTCCCCGCGACCCTGCTGGTGACCCTGGCTCTCTGGCTGGCTCTGGAAGGGTATCATCGCAATGAGCGGCGCTGGCTCTTTGGCGCTGGCATCGCCATCGGCGCAGCGGTATGGTTGCGCAATGAAACCATCCTGGCGGCGCCAGCGCTGATTGGCGCGGTCCTTATTACCCGGCGTTCACGGGCGCTGCGCGCCGCCAGTTGGATTGGTGTCGGTGCGATCGCTGGCGTGCTGCCCTTGCTGATCTACAACCAGATCACATTCGGCGCCGTGGTCGGTCCCCATGTGCTGGTTGCTGGCGCCGCGCAGTATCAGGGAACGAGCGATCCGTTGATGATGCGCCTGGCATGGGCTGATCTCCTGATCGCGCCCCAGGACGAGCCTGTTCTGGTTGGCTCGGTGATCATAATGGTGATGATCGCCCTCATCACGGCAATGTGGCGCGCATACAGCGTGGCGAATATTGGATTCGCGCTCACCGTCGTCCTGGCGATTGCGATTGCTGCCATCATTCAAATGACGCCGCGCGGCGGGCTGCAAACAACGTTGCTGATCACATTTCCTGCAGTGCTGCTCTGTTGTTTCCCGGTTGTCCCGGATGAGCGATCAGATCGTGTGGATGCCCCATTGATTCTGACAGCCTTCGGGTTGACTTTTATCACGCTGGCCTGGCTGGCGCCGCTGCCCGACGGCGGTGCGCAATGGGGTCCGCGCATGCTATTGCCAGCATTGCCAGCGCTGACAATTGCGGGCTTCTGGCGCGCGCGCTCATGGCTGCGCCAACCCGCGGCTGGCGCAGCGGTTGCAGGTGTTACCGCCATTTTACTCTTCGTTGCCTTGCTGTCACAATATGCAGGTTTGCGCCAGTTGCGCGACTTCAATATGGCAAACCATACATTGCTCACGACAGTTGCGCA
>JANWXL010000147.1 GCA_025055265.1 Roseiflexus sp. | reverse complement strand
GATGAGCGGCAGGCGCAGCAGATCATGATCCATTGGCAGTTCTCCCTGACCAAAGCGCGCGCCACGCTGAATCGGCACTATCGGAACGTCCACGCAGCGAACGAGAAATACCAGGAAACTTAGTTTACGGACTACTTATGGAGTTTGAGAAAATAATTCAGTATCGCCCGGTCCAGCCCGCGCAGGCGGGCTTCGCAACCGTAGCCCGCGACTTATGGAGTTTGAGAAAATAATTCAGTATCGCCCGGTCCAGCCCGCGCAGGCGGGCTTCGCAACCGTAGCCCGCGACTTCAGTCGCTGGACGGGTAGGGATAGCGGAATAATGTTTCAAAAACCATTCCGAACAATCCTCTAAAGATCCGGCGTCACCCGCAGTTCATCCCCCACCTCGGTCTGACTGGCGCGAATGGCGCCGATGGGCAATTCAACCACATAATACCCGCGCCAGGGCGCCACGCCAGCGAAGGGATGCCATGGCGGCAGCGCCTCGCGCATACCGATCACCCGATGTTGTCGATCAACGAACAGCACATCAATCGGAATGCGCATAAAGAACATATGAATACTCGTCTCAGGAACGAGAATCAGACCATATCCGGCGGGCAGGGCGGTGCGTCCCATCAGCCCGCGCCCACGCGCAAGCAACGACCGCGCCACTTCAGCGCGGTCGGCGATCACCGTGCCACGGGTGACATTTTCGATACGCGTCGGAGATGATGCCCGTGGTTTGCTCATCCTCCCAGTCCGCCGAGCGACTTCATGATCCGGGGCACTGCCGGACCGAGAATCACAATGAACAGCGCCGGAAAGATCAGGAAGACCATCGGGAAGAGCATTTTGATCGGCGCCTTATGCGCTTCCTCCTCGGCGCGCTGGCGGCGTCGGATGCGCATCTGATCGGACTGAATGCGCAGAATGCGCCCGATCGACACACCGAGTTGTTCCGCCTGGATCACTGCGCCGATGAAGGTCTGCACATCGTCCACGCCGCAGCGGTCGATCATATCCTTCATTGCCTCGCGGCGGGGGCGACCGAGACGGGTATCGGCAAGCACGCGCTTGAATTCCTTGGAGAGCGGATCGTCCCATTTTTCGGTCAGGCGCTGCATCGCCTGATCGAACGAGAGACCGGCTTCGACGCAGATGCACAGCAGGTCGAGCGCATCGGGCAGCGCCTTGACGATTGCCTTTTTGCGCTTTTTGATCTGCTGCCCAAGCCAGATGCCCGGCAGCAGGTATCCCATCGCCCCGCCAATGGCGGTATACATCAGCGCCTGCACGACCTCCATGCCTTGCAGGAAGGTGACGGCGCCGACAACGATAAACAGGATGACAGCCAGCGCCAGGCGGATGCCGCTGAACTGCATAGGGGTCAGGTTGCCGGGGTTGCCCGCCTGCGCCAGGCTGATGCGCAGGCGCTCAGCGCTCTGTTTGGGACCATACTGACCGAGTTTCGTCAGAATGGTTTTGGCGAGCGGAACGAGCACGCGCTGGCTGAACGGTTGTTGCAGTTCCATTTCCTCGAGCGTCATGGTGCGCTCGGTGAACTGGCTGAGCCGGTCGCTGATGACATCCGGCTGCGACGAACGTCGCATCCCGATCATGATCAGTGCAACTCCAAGCACCATAAGCGCCCCGAACCCGATCATCGGCAGCATGCCCGTCATACGCGCCCCCTTCCTACACCTCAATGTCAACAATCTTCATAATCGCAAAGAAGCCGATCACAATCATCACAATACCGGCGACCGGCAGGCAGCACCAGTGTTCCGGCGGCATGCCGAACGAAAACATCGGCGCCATGTAACCGGGATTGATGACCGTGATAAAGATCGCCAGGCCAATCGGCAGGCCGGTGATGACATACGCCGAAATGCGTCCCTGAGCGGTCAACACGGCGATCTCACCCTTGATACGAATGCGCTCGCGGATCGTGTGACCGATAGTGTCGAGAATCTGCGCCAGATTGCCGCCCGACTCCATCTGGATTTTGACGGCGGTGATCATCAGGTCGAGGTCCTCGGACGGCACACGTTTGAGCAGGTTGTCAAGCGCATCTTCGGTGCGCAACCCAAGCCCTACCTCCTGCACAACGCGCCGAAACTCCGAGGCGGTTGGTTCGGGCGCTTCGCGGCTGACCAGTTCCATCGACTGGAGCAGGCTGTACCCCGAGCGCAGCGAATTCGCCAGCATATTGATCGTATCGCCGAGTTGCGAATTGAATTTCGTTACGCGCTGCCTGGCGGCATACCCGACGTAGAGGTCGGGGAGGAACGAGAAGAGGACGAAGCCGACAATCCCCGACAGCAGTTGCGCCTCCCAACTGGCGCGCCCGACGAATGCGCCGACGGCGGCGCCAACTGCCGCAGCGAGCAGTTTGATCGCATAGAACTCGGTGACTGTCAGTTTCAGATCAGCGCGCGCCAGGTTGCGCTGTGTTTCGCTGCCGCGCTTGCCGCGCGCCACAACCTTATCGATCTCGCGCAACTGATCTTTGGCAGAGCGCTGAAGCTGATCGGTGCGCCGCCCGGCAAACTGGGTCAATCGTTCTTCATAGCTGGCGCTCCCGGCGCTCCGACGCGCCAGCAGCGCGAAGACCGCCAGGATGACCACGAAAATGGCGGCAGGCGCAATGAATCGGGTCAGGTCCGCAGAAATCGGCATACAGGAGGATTCCTTTATTGTAGCGTTCTAGAAGAACGAGCCGCTGCCGTAGCCGAAGATGTTCGGCGGCAGGTAGATATTGCGCTCCTCGAAACGGTCGACAAACCGCGGACGAATGCCCGTCGGCTTCAGTTGACCGATGATCTTGCCGCGCTCATCGATCCCCTGCTGCTCGAACACAAAAATGTCCGACAGCACGACGACGTCGCCCTCCATCCCCTGCACTTCGGTGATGTACATTACTTTGCGCGAGCCATCTTTCAGGCGCGCCAGTTGAATGATCAGGTTGATGGCGGATGCGATCTGTTCGCGGATGGCGCGCACCGGCAGATCCATGCCGGCCATCAAACACATGGTTTCGATACGGGCAATCGCATCACGCGGCGAGTTGGCGTGCAGCGTGGTCATCGAACCATCGTGACCAGTATTCATCGCCTGGAGCATTTCCAGCGCCTCACCGCCGCGACACTCGCCGACGACAATGCGTTCCGGGCGCATACGCAGCGTGTTGATTACCAGATCGCGGATGCTGATCTCGCCCTTGCCCTCGACGTTCGGCGGACGCGACTCGAGCGGCACGACGTGCTCCTGGCGCAGTTGCAGTTCCGCCGCGTTCTCGACCGTGATGATGCGCTCATCGTCGGGGATGAACGACGAGAGCACGTTGAGCATCGTCGTCTTCCCCGAACCGGTGCCGCCGGAGACCACGATATTGAGCGACGCACGCACGCACGCCGACAGGAACTCCGCCATCTCACGGGTGAGTGAACCGAAGCGGATCAGGTCTTCGATGGTGATGCCTTCCTTGCGGAACTTGCGGATGCTCAGCGTCGGTCCGCAGAGCGCAATCGGGCGGATGACCGCATTGACGCGACTGCCATCGGGGAGACGTGCGTCCACCATCGGCAACGACTCATCGATGCGGCGGCCAAGCGGAGCGACGATCCGGTCAATGACCCGCAGCACGTGCTGTTCATCGACGAAGGTCACGTCGGTCAACTGAATCTTGCCGCGCTTTTCAACGTAGACCTTCTTGGGACCATTGACCATGATTTCGGAGATCTCCGGGTCGTTGAGCAACTCCTGGAGCGGCCCGAACCCCAGGATATCGGCGGCAATCGACTCGAACAGGCGCGCGCGTTCTGATCGTGATAGAACGATATTTTCGCTGTCGAGAATCGTATTGAAAATCTCCTCAACCTGCTGCCGCACCCTGGCGACGTTGGAGAGGTCGAGGCGCGGATCAAGTTCATTGATCAGGCGCTGCTGGACGCGCTGCCGCAGCTCGACGATACTATTCTCTTCTTCACGGCGCTGAGGGGTTTGGAAGCCGGGGCGGGCCACCACCGGTCCGCCGACGGCTGGCGTATTGGGGGTTTGCCCGGTCGCGCCAGGAGTTCCGCCAATCCGTTTCAAAAGCGACATAGTGCATGCTCCCTATAATGGGCGGCATTTAGCGCCGCGCCAGTAACTTGCCGAACAAGCCTGATTTCTCGGGCGCTTTCTCGGATTTCTTTGCAGTCGCTGCGGTTTTTGCTTCCAGCCCGCTGCTCAGCAGTTTTGCCAGCGCCACGATGTCTTTCGATGTAGGGAGATCACGTTTGGCGATGATAAGCGGCACACCGTTATTGATCGCCATTGTCATCTCGTGACCTGCATTGGCGATCTGCAGAGCGACTTTATGCTGCATGTGCGTTTCAACGTTCTCAACACGAATGCCAAGACGGTTATCGGCTTTGTTGAGCACCAGAACAATTTTTTCCTTCGGGTACTCCAGCAGTTCCGCCACTTCGAGGAACAGCTTGATGTTCTTGATGCAGGGAATTTCGAGGGTCATCAGCGCCACGATCCGGTCAGCCAGATCGAGCACTGCCAGCGCGCGGTCCTGGAACGATGCCTGGGTGTCGACGATGACGTAATCGAACTCCTTCTTCATCGTCTCCAGGATCGTTCGCAAATGATCCGACGTGACCAGTTCGCCGGTCTGCGGGTTGGGCGGCGCCAGCAGAACTTTCACCTGCGAGGCGTGGGTCGCCATGACATCGTTGAGCAGATCGCGATCCAGTTCGCTGATACGATTCACCAGGTCTGCAATGGTTTTGGACGACACCAGGTTCAGGATCGCGCCGACATCGCCGAATGTCAGGTTGCCATCGACGAGCGCCACTTTCTTGTTGGTCAACAGGCGCAGCGCCACTGCCAGATTACAGGCGATCGACGATGTGCCCGTGCCGCCTTTCGGGCTGAAGACCGCGATAATCTGCCCATGCGCTCCCTCATCCTCGCTCGCCCCGCCTGTTCCCGGCGGCGGCGTTGCGATATAGCGCCGCTGTGTGCTTGCCAGACGGTAGACATGACGGATGGCGCTGTAGAGTTCTTCCGCTCCGATGGGCTTCGGCAGGAATTCGCGCGCGCCAGCGAGCATCGCGCGGCGCAGGTAATCCTGCTCTCCCTGGACGCTCATCATAATGACCTGCGCCTCAGGCACCTGGCTC
>JANWXL010000145.1 GCA_025055265.1 Roseiflexus sp. | reverse complement strand
CGCGTGATAAACTTTCTGAAGCCTTCGAGCATGTTAGGTCTCCTTCTTGCTTATATGGTTTTTGAAAAATTATTCCGCTATCCGCCCGTTCGCCCGGCGCCTATAGTCGCGGGCTACGGTTGCGAAGCCCGCCTTCGCGGGCTGGACCGGGCGATACCGAATTATTTTCTCAAACTCCACGTTAGACGTTTGCCGCACAAAGCTGCATGGCAGCGAGTAATGTGATTGCTGCAGACACGCCAGCGTCGCGGGCAAACTGATACATGTTACTGACATCTGCAAGTATACTTGAACTTTCGAGCAAATGCGAATCCGTTTATTCTGGACAGATCGCCAACCGGTGCTATAATAGAACATCGGTACGAGAAACGACGTGCAGATGGAGCAGTGTATGACCCCAGCCGAGCGCCGTGCTTTCGAGCGACAGTTGCAACAGGAGTTCCCTGGTCTCGAACTGCACGCCTGGTATCGCCAGTATCGCAGCCTCAAAGCGGCGTACCCCGATGCGATCCTGCTCTACCGCCTGGGCGACTTCTATGAAACATTCGATGATGACGCCAAGCTGGTCGCCGACCTGCTCGAGGTGACGCTGACCTACAAAGAGTTCGCCAGCCGCAAAGGGAGCGACCAGAAGCAACGTTGCCCGATGGCGGGTATGCCGTACCACGCCATCGAAGGGTACGTCGCACGGCTCGTCGGCGCTGGCTACCGCGTCGCCATCGCCGAACAGATGACCGAAACCCCCTCAAGCCGCACCGATACCCGCCCGCGCTCGATCTTCGCCGCTGGCATCGAGCAGACAGCGCTCACCGGCAGCAACAAAATGGTCGAGCGCAAGGTCGTGCGCGTCATTACCCCTGGCACGATCATCGAAAGTGGCATGCTCCCCGCCGAACGCAACAACTACCTGGCAGCTCTGATCGTCGACCATGGCCGCATCGGGCTGGCATACGCCGACCTGAGCACCGGCGAATTCGCTGCCGCCGAGTTCAGCGGCGAACGCGCCGTACAGCAGGCGCAGGGCGAACTGGCGCGCCTCAACGCAGCAGAAATCCTGGTTCCCGACCGCGCCGACCTCCGGTTGCCCGGTCTGGAACCCTCCAGCGCCCGCCTTGAACACGACCTGGAGTTCCTCACCCGCGAGGAGCGTGAACGACTCCTCCCCGGCGAACGGGTCGCTCGCCGCGTCGAACGTGAGAACAACGCGCGCTGGGCGCATGGGCGCGTGACAGCGTGGCCCGAACGACGCTGGGACCTGCGCAATGCGCACGATACGCTGCTGCATCAGTTTGGTGTTCGCTCGCTCGCTGGCTTCGGGCTGGCGGATCGTCCGCTGGCAATCCGTGCTGCGGGCGCGATTGTGCAGTATGCGCGTGAAACGCAGCAGGGGACGGTCGCCAACCTGCGCTCGGTCCGCGTCTACACCCCCGGCGACGCCATGTTCCTCGATCCGCAGACGCAGCGGAACCTGGAACTGCTGGAAGGGAACAGCGGCACAACCCGCGGTTCGCTGATCGGCGTGCTCGACCAGACGCGCACGCCGATGGGGGCGCGCCTGCTGCGACGCTGGATTTCGCAGCCGCTCTGCGACATTGCGCGATTGCGCGCACGTCACGACGCCGTAGAACACTTCGTCAACGACGCCATCCTGCGCGCGTCGGTGCGCGAAACGCTGCGGCGCGTCGGCGATATGGAGCGGGTGGTCAACCGGATCATCCAGGGGAGCGGAGTAGCGACGCCGCGCGATATGGCGCGGCTGCGCGATGCGCTACGCGCCCTTCCCGACCTGGTCGCCGCGCTGGGGAACTGGACGCCGCCGCTCGAGGACATCGACCTGAGCGGGGTGCGCGCCCTTCAGGAAGCTGCAGCCGCCGACGCCGCCCTGTTCGATGGCGCATCGCCGGAAGATGCCCACATCGAAGAGAAATCCGCAACGCCAGCGATCAGCCTGCGCGCACAGCGCGAAGCGCGTCGGCGGGTGTCGGCGCGTCACGCCGGGGATGATCTGTTCGATGATGAAGAGAACGATGCTGCCGACGCCGTTCCGCCGTCAGCGACTGTTGGAGCGGAAGCGTCCGTGGTGTCCGCCGGGGCGTCTCCTGCGTCGCCATTGAATGGGCATGCCGATACCCTGGCGCTCGACGCCTGCGCCGACATTCTGGCGTTCCTGGAGACGGCCATTGATGACGATCCGCCAGCATTGCTTGGCGCGTCCAACTACCTGCGCGCTGGCGAAAACGGCGAGCCGCCGCGCCGCGTCATTCGCCCTGGCTTCGAGCCGGAGATTGACCAGGTAGTGGCGGCCAGCCGCGACGCACAGCGCTGGATCAGCGAACTTGAACCGAAAGAGCGCGAGCGCACCGGCATTAAGTCGCTGCGCGTCGATTACAACCGCGTCTTCGGCTATTACATCGAAGTTCCCAAAACCTACGCCGACCAGGTGCCGAAGCACTACATCCGCAAACAGACGCTGACGACCGGCGAGCGCTATTTCACCGACGAACTCAAACGCTATGAAGAGATCGTCGAACAGGCGCAACAACGCCTGATCGACCTGGAACGCCGCGCGTTCGCCCGTATTTGCGATACAGTGGCTGGCGCAGGGGCGCGGTTGCTGCGCACGGCGCGCATGATCGCCACAACTGATGTCTTCGCGGCGCTGGCGGAAGCCGCAGTGCGCGGACGCTACGTGCGCCCGGAACTGTACGACGATACCCGCCTGCGCATCGTCGGCGGGCGCCATCCGGTGGTCGAGCAGACCCTCGATGAAACCTTCATTCCCAACGACATCGAGATGGACACCGAGACGCGCCAGATCTGTCTGATCACCGGTCCAAACATGAGCGGCAAGAGCACGGTCCTGCGCCAGGTGGCGCTGATCGCGCTCATGGCGCAGATCGGCTCATTCGTGCCTGCCGATGCCGCCGAGATCGGGCTGGTGGACCGTATCTTTACGCGCATCGGCGCGCAGGACGATATTGCTACCGGACGCAGCACCTTCATGGTCGAAATGACCGAAACGGCGGCGCTGCTGGCGCAGAGCACGCGCCGCAGTCTGATCATTCTGGACGAAGTCGGGCGCGGCACCAGCACCTACGATGGCATGGCGATTGCGCAGGCGGTCATCGAGTACATCCACAACGAACCGCGACTCGGTTGCCGCACCCTTTTTGCGACCCACTATCACGAACTGACCGACCTGGAGCGCACCCTGCCGCGCTTGAAAAACTACCACATGGCGGCAACCGAGCAGGACGGACGGGTGGTCTTCCTGCACGAACTGCGTCCCGGCGGCGCTGACCGGTCGTATGGCATTCACGTGGCGGAACTGGCGGGCATTCCGCAACCGGTCATCCGCCGCGCTTCGGAGCTGCTGGCGGAACTCGAGCGCCGCGCGCCGCGCAGTGCGCCCCAACCGGTGTCCACAACC
>JANWXL010000133.1 GCA_025055265.1 Roseiflexus sp. | reverse complement strand
TACGCCGTTCTTCTCCGGGTATCGGCCGCAGTTCTACATTCGGACGACCGACGTGACGGGGGCGATCCGGTTGCCGGAAGGGGTGGAGATGGTGATGCCGGGCGACAACGTGGAGATGACGGTGGAGTTGATTGTGCCGGTAGCCATCGAGGAAGGGTTGCGCTTCGCCATCCGCGAGGGCGGGCGCACTGTCGGCGCGGGCGTCGTCTCGAAGATCGTCGATTAGTACGGATGATGATTGATGGGTCATGGTTAGCGGGTGATGGGTTATGGGTTGGAAATTGCGGGGTATGGATTGCAGGGCGACGTATCAGACCGTCGCCCCTAACCCCTAACCCCTAATCCCTAACCCCTAATCCCTAACCCCTAACCCCTAACCACGAGGCGCATATGGCGAAACAAAAGGTTCGGATCCGACTCAAGGCATACGACCATAAGATTCTCGATCAGTCGGCGCGGCAGATCGTCGAGGCGGCTGAACGCACTGGGGCGCTGGTAGCGGGTCCGGTGCCGTTGCCAACTAAAATTGAAAAGTATAGCGTCATTCGTTCGCCATTCATCGACAAAGACTCGCAGGAACAGTTTGAGATCCGTACCCATAAGCGCCTGATCGATGTGCTCGATCCAAGCCAGCAGACGATCAATGCGCTGATGAAACTCAATCTGCCAGCGGGCGTGGATATCGAGATCAAGTTGTAATCCAAAGGAAAAGCAGCCGCTGCGATGAAATGCGCATGCTGCGGAGGTGCAATTGTGATCGAAGGGTTGCTTGGACGCAAAATCGGCATGACCCAGGTCTTCGACCCGACTGGCCGGGTCATCCCGGTTACTATCATCGAAGTTGGTCCGTGCGTCGTCACTCAAATCCGCACAAAAGAGCGGGATGGGTACGAAGCGGTGCAGATCGGGTATCAGGAGGTCAGGGCAAAAAGCCTGACAAAACCTGAGCAGGGGCATCTGCGCGGCGCCGGCAAGCTGCTGCGCTACCTGCGTGAGTTCCGCACCGACAACATTGCCGATCATAAGGTTGGCGACGTGTTGACCGTCGAGATGTTCAAGCCGGGTCAGCGCGTTGATGTCATCGGCACATCGAAAGGGCGCGGGTTTCAGGGCGTCGTGAAGCGTCATGGCTTCGGCGGCGGACCGCGCACGCACGGTCAGAGCGACCGCCTGCGCGCACCCGGTTCAATCGGTGCAGGCACCGATCCAGGTCATTTGTGGAAGAACACGCGCATGGCCGGGCGTATGGGCAATCAACGGGTGACCGTGCAAAACCTGACCGTTGTTGACGTCGTTCCAGAGCGCAACTTACTGCTCGTGCGCGGCTCGATTCCAGGCGCCAAAAACGGACTGGTCATGGTTCGTCGGGCGATCAAGGGCTCGTAGGCGCGACGTTCTGAGCGCGTCAGCAAAGTGCAGATACGTTGAGGAAGTGCCATGGAAGCCAAGTTGTACAACCAGTCCGGCGAAGAAGTCGGTGTTATTCAGATATCGGACTACGTCTTCGGGATCGAGCCGAATGTGCCGGTCATGCATCAGGCGATGGAACGCCAACGCGCCAATGCGCGCCTTGGCACGCACAACACCCTGGGTCGCGGCGAGGTTGAGGGCAGCA
Source organism: Roseiflexus sp. (assembly GCA_025055265.1). Lineage (GTDB taxonomy): Bacteria > Chloroflexota > Chloroflexia > Chloroflexales > Roseiflexaceae > Roseiflexus. The sequence goes on along the minus strand of JANWXL010000133.1, from coordinate 16,013 downwards.
CCCGCAAACTCTACCGCCAGAAGGGGACCGGTCGTGCGCGCCAGGGGTCGATTCGCGCGCCGCATCGCAAGGGCGGCGGCGTGGCGCATGGACCCCACCCGCGCTCCTACACCAAGGATATGCCGCGCAAGATGCGCCGCCTGGCTGTTCGCTCGGCGCTCTCGGCACGGTACCGCGACGGCGCCATTACGTTCCTGGATCGGTTGACGTTCGAGCAACCGCGCACAAAAGATATGCTTGCGGTGCTCAACGCGCTGAACCTGACCGGAAAGACGCTGATCGTGCTCGATCAGAAGGACGAAAACGTGCGTCGCTCGGCGAATAACCTGCCGAACGTCAAAACCCTGCTGGCGCACTACCTGAATGTCATCGATCTGCTTACCCATGACCACATAGTGATGCTGAAAGCAGCCGTCGATGTCGCTCAGGGGTATCTCGACCAGCCGGGACGTGTCGTCGCCGCAGCGGAGATGAGCGAGGAGGGGGCGTGATGAATGCGCATCAGATTATTATACGGCCGCTGATCACGGAAAAGAATACGAACCTGATGCAGTTCAACAAGTATTCGTTTGAGGTCGATCGCAACGCCACCAAACCGCAGATCAAACGCGCCATCGAGGAGATCTTCAACGTGCGGGTGACTGCCGTTCATACGATGAATGTGCGCGGAAAGCTGCGCCGTCGGGGACGCTTCTCCGGCTATACGTCCGATTGGAAAAAAGCGATCGTCACCCTGGCTGAGGGCGACCGCATCGACCTGTTTGAGGGAGCATAATTCATGCCTGTCAGAAAATATAAGCCAACCTCGCCGGGTCGCCGCAATATGTCGGTTTCGACCTTCGAGGAGATTACCAAGAAGGAGCCGGAACGATCGCTACTCGAGCCGCTGCGCAAGAAAGCCGGTCGGAATATGTATGGACGCATTACGGTGCGTCACCGCGGGGGCGGGCATAAGCGCCACTATCGCCGGATCGACTTCAAGCGCGATAAGATCGGCATTCCGGCAAAGGTGGCGGCGATCGAGTATGACCCAAACCGTTCTGCGCGCATCGCGCTGCTCCATTATGTTGATGGCGAGAAACGCTACATTCTGGCGCCGCTCGGCTTGAATGTCGGCGATACCGTGATGAGCGGGCCCGACGCTGATATTCGGCCCGGCAACGCACTGCCGCTGCGCCAGATACCGCTCGGTACAACGGTGCACAACATCGAACTTGAAAAGGGACGCGGCGGCGTCATGGTGCGCAGTGCGGGCGCAGCCGCGCAGTTGATGGCAAAAGAGGGCAACTACGCCACGCTGCGCATGCCTTCGGGCGAGGTGCGCCGCGTGTTCATCGAGTGCATGGCGACAATCGGACAGGTCGGCAACCTGGATCATCAGAATATCCGCCTGGGGAAAGCCGGGCGTAAACGCTGGCTCGGACGGCGACCCGAAGTGCGCGGCGCAGCGATGAACCCGCGTGACCATCCCCACGGCGGCGGCGAAGGACGCGCACCGCGCGGCATGCCAACTCCGAAGACCAAGTGGGGCAAACCGGCGCGTGGCGTGAAGACCCGCCACAACCCGCGGACGGATCCCTTTATCATCCGCCGTCGGACGAAGTAAGCAGGAGCAAAGCGTATGTCGCGTTCGTCCAAAAAAGGTCCATATGTCGATGTGCGGCTGCTGAGCCGTATCGAGGAACTGAATCGGACAAACGAAAAGCGAGTGCTGCGCACCTGGTCGCGCGATTCGACCATCTTCCCGCAAATGGTCGGGCATACGATCGCGGTTCACGATGGCCGACGCCACGTGCCGGTGTACATCACGGAGAACATGGTCGGTCATAAACTGGGCGAATTCGCTCCAACACGGGTGTTCCGCGGCCATGGCGGGAAGAAAGCCGACAAGCGCGGCAAGGTGAAATGAGCGTCGCAGCGCCGCCTCAGGCGAGCAATCGACGCAGCAGGGGTTTGATATGCAGGCAAAAGCAGTGACGAAATATGTCCGCATCTCGCCGACCAAGGTGCGCCCGGTGATGGATCTGGTGCGCGGCAAGCCGGTTGATCGGGCGCTGGCGATCCTGCGCTATCTGCCGCATAAGGCGGCGCGCGAAATCGCCCGCACGATCGAGTCGGCGCGAGCGAACGCAACCAATAATTTTGATATGGACCCCGATGCGCTCGTCGTGAAGTACATCTTCGCCGATGAAGGTCCGGCATTCAAGCGCATCATGCCGCGCGCACGGGGTCGGGCCGACCGCATCCGCAAGCGGACGACCCATATTACGGTGATTGTCGATGACGGCGAGGAGATGTAAGCAGGCGGCGTGACCGCGCTGACCCGCTGAAGAGAGCGAGGATCTATGGGACGTAAAGTGCACCCCATCGGCTTCCGCCTTGGATACATCAAGGACTGGCAGTCGAAGTGGTTCGCAGAGCGCAACTATACCGAACTGCTCCATGAAGACGTCATGCTGCGCAGGCTCATTGCTAAAGAGCTAGAGAATGCGGGTGTGGCGCGGATCGAGATCGAGCGCTCGGCGAATAAAGTCGAGGTGACGGTCTATACAGCCAAGCCGGGCATCGTCATCGGCAAACGCGGCACGAAAGTCGATGAGTTGCGGGCTGAACTGGAAAAACGGACCGGCAAGAAAGTCAAGCTGAATATCCAGGAGATCCATCAACCGGAACTCGAGGCGCAACTGGTCGCCGAAAGCATCGCCGAACAGATCAACAAGCGCGTGTCGTACAAGCGCGCAATGAAACAGGCAGTGCAGCGCGCGATGCGTTTGGGCGCACAGGGCATCAAAATCAAGTGCTCGGGGCGTCTGGCAGGCGCCGAAATGGCGCGCGTCGCCTGGGAACGCGACGGTCGAGTGCCGCTCCATACCCTGCGCGCAGATATCGACTATGCGCAGGTGCACGCGCATACGACATACGGGCGAATCGGCGTGAAGGTGTGGATTTACAAAGGGGATGTCTTCCCCGATCAGAAAGGTCAGGCGCAATTGCCGCAGCCGGTCGTTGCTGCACGCCCCAGCCTCGTTGAAGAGGAAGAGGAGCGTCCACAGCGCAAAGGCGGACGCGGTGGACGTGGCGGGCGCAGCGGGCGCAGCGGCGCCGAACGCGCCGGACGGTCGCGCGGCTGAAAGGAGTCGTCGTTATGTTGATGCCGAAGCGTGTCAAGTACCGTAAGCAGCAGCGTGGCCGCAACCGTGGCATGGCGCATCGCGGCAACACTGTCGCTTTTGGCGAGTATGGCCTGATGGCGCTCGAAGCGACGTGGATGACCAGCCGTCAGATTGAAGCGGCGCGTCGCGCTATCAGCCACCACGTCAAGCGCGGCGGTAAAATCTGGATCCGTATCTTTCCAGATAAGCCAGTGACCGCCAAGCCCGCCGAAACCCGCATGGGTTCGGGCAAGGGCGCTGTCGATCACTACGTGGCAGTGATCAAGCCGGGCCGCATTCTCTTCGAACTCGCTGGCGTGCGCCCCGAAATCGCACACGAAGCGCTCGAACGCGCTGCGCAAAAATTGCCGATTAAGTGCAAGATTGTGTTACGCGAGGATCTGGAGGGCGCAGCATGAAAGCGGAAGAGTTGCGCAAACTGGACAATGAGCAACTGCGGGCGAAACTCAAAGAGTGTTACGAAGAATTGTTCAACCTGCGCTTCCAGCAGGTCATGGGCAAATTGACGGCTACCGGTCGCCCGCGCATGGTCCGACGCGATATTGCGCGGATCAAAACGATCCTGCGCGAACGCGAATTGGGCATTGAGTCGTAGGAGAGAAATCAATGACTGAAGGACGGCGACGGCAATTCAAAGTCGGGCGAGTCGTCAGCAATAAAATGCAAAAGACGGTTGTGGTGGCAGTTGATTATCTGAAGCCGCATCCGTTGTATCGAAAAATTGTTCGCCGCACCAGCAAGTTTCATGCGCACGATGAACAGCAGTGCCAGATCGGCGATATCGTGCGCATCGGCGAAACTCGCCCGCTGAGCAAAACCAAACGCTGGGAAGTGGTTGAGATTATCAAGCGCAATGAGGAGGCCTGACCATGGTGCAGCAGGAAACACGACTGCGCGTTGCTGATAACACCGGCGCCAAGGAGATACTGTGCATCCGCGTGTTAGGCGGCTCGCATGTGCGCTATGGGCGCGTTGGGGATGTGATCGTCGCCTCGGTCAAGGAAGCGACCCCCGGCGGCGCCGTCAAGAAGGGCGAAGTGGTGCGCGCCGTGATTGTGCGCACCGCCAAAGAGTATGGCCGCCCCGATGGGTCGCATATCCGGTTCGATGATAATGCGGCGGTGATCATCGGCAAGGACAACAATCCGCGCGGGACGCGCATTTTTGGTCCTGTCGCACGTGAATTGCGTGAACGCGCATTCATGAAGATCATTTCGCTGGCGCCGGAAGTGCTGTGATTGCTCCAGGAGAGAGTGCAATGCATGTCAAAACCGGCGACGAGGTCCTGATCATTACCGGCAAAGATCGCGGGAAGCGCGGTAAAATTAAGGAATCGCGCCCCAAAGAACAACGGGTGATCGTCGAGGGCCTGAATATTGTCAAACGACACATGAAACCGCGCGGTCCGACGCGCCCCGGCGGGATCATCGAGATGGAAGCGCCGATCCATGTGTCGAATGTGATGCTGATCTGCCCAAAGTGTGGTCGTGCGTCACGCACCGGGCATCGCTTTCTGGAAGAGACGGATCACAAGGGCCGCCCCAAAAAGGTGCGCTACTGCAAAGCATGTGACGCCGTCATCGATGAGTGAAAGGCGAGACCGGAGCGACGACCACGCTCCGGGCGCTTGAGGAGCAGGGAATGGTACCACGTCTCAAAGAAAAATATCAGAAAGAGGTCGTGCCGGCGCTGATGCAGGAGTTTCAGTACCGCTCCGTGATGCAGGTGCCGCGACTGGAAAAAATTGTATTGAATATCGGGCTCGGCGAGGCGATCCAGAACTCCAAGGCGCTCGACGCTGCGGTCTCTGATCTTGCAGCCATTGCTGGTCAGAAACCAGTCGTTACCCGCGCCAAGAAGTCTATCGCCGCGTTCAAGGTGCGCCAGGGCATGCCGATCGGCGTCATGGTCACATTGCGCGGTCCGCGCATGTGGTCGTTCCTTGATCGGTTGATGAACCTGGTGCTGCCCCGCCTGCGCGATTTTCGCGGCGTCAGCCGACGCTCGTTCGATGGACGCGGCAATTATTCGCTTGGCCTGCGCGAGCAAATCGTGTTCCCGGAGATCGACTACGACAAGGTCGATAAACTCCGCGGCCTCGAAGTGGTGATAGTAACCACTGCGCCTGATGACGAACAGGGGTACGCGCTGCTCAAGCGCCTCGGCATGCCATTTCGCGATTAGTTCGAGCCAGGAGCGCCGGTCACATGGAGCGCTGACCAGCCCGGATCATTGATAAGGAGAGTCAGATTTGGCACGAAAGGCATTGATTGTCAAAGCGCAGCGGCCGCCAAAGTATAAGGTGCGGGCCTACAACCGCTGTAAAATCTGCGGACGACCGCGCGCATATATGCGCAAGTTCGGCATGTGCCGCATCTGCTTCCGTGAGCACGCACTGCGCGGGTTGATCCCCGGCGTGACGAAATCGAGCTGGTAGCAGACGCGCACAAATGAACGTTGCCAGCAGTCCGGAAATAAAGGAGGATCACAGTGAGCGTGAATGATCCGATTGCCGATATGCTGACCCGTATCCGGAATGCGTGCATGGCCCGCCACGCGACGGTGTCGATTCCGGCGTCGAAAATGAAACTCGCGATTGCGCAGATTCTCAAGCGCGAGGGTTTCATTCAAGACTTCACGGTGCAGGAAGGCAAACCCTGTAACACGATTATTATTACCTTGAAATATACTCCCGATCGGCGACCGGTCATTACCGGGCTGAAGCGCGTGAGCAAGCCAGGACTGCGCATCTACACCAAGCGCGCCGATATTCCGCGCGTGCGTGGCGGGTTAGGGTTGAGCATTCTCTCGACGCCCCGCGGCGTGATGGCCGGACACGAGGCGTGGCGGCAGCGCGTCGGCGGCGAGGTTCTCTGTTACGTCTGGTAAGCAGCGCTGAGGAGTGAGATCATGTCGCGCATTGGAAAAAAACCGATCCCGGTGCCGCGCGGCGTCGAGGTGACGATTGCCGAGGGAAACCTGGTGACTGTGAAAGGTCCGAAGGGCACGTTGACGCAGCAACTGTCGCCGGAGATGATTATCAAACATGAGAATGGCGTCATTACGGTCGCGCGCCCTTCAGATAATAAACAACACCGCGCTCTGCACGGCCTGACACGCTCGCTTATCGCCAATATGGTGACGGGCGTCACCGAGGGGTATCAGCGGGTGCTGGAAATCACCGGCATCGGCTATCGCGCTGCACGTGAGGGGAAAAACCTGATCCTCCAGGTTGGCTTCTCTCACCCGATCCGCGTCACGCCACCCGAAGGCATCACCTTCGAGGTGATGGAGCGCCGCAGCGCCAATGAGCCGCAGCAGGTGGTTATACGAGGCATCGATAAGCAGAAAGTGGGTGAGGAAGCGGCCAAACTGCGCGCCCTGCGACCGCCGGAGCCATACAAGGGATATGGCATCAAATACCGCGAAGAGCGGGTGCGTCGCAAGGCTGGCAAGGCAGGGAAGGCGCGCTGATGCGCTTCGTCGCCTTTTTGCGACTCAGCCAGGGCAGGGGATGGCAATCTCTGCCTCAAGGAGCACAGAACTATGGCAAAACGAACACCACGGGAGCTGCGCCTTCGACGCCACCGTCGCGTGCGCAAAAAAGTCAGCGGTACGCCGCAGCGTCCGCGACTGTGCGTCTTTCGCAGCAATATGCATATCTATGCTCAGGTCATAGATGACACAGTCGGGCGAACGCTGGCGGCAGCCTCGAGCGTCGAGCCTGAACTGAAGGCGTCTCTCGCCGGGAAGACAAAAATTGAGCGGGCGAAGGCGGTCGGCGCTGCGATTGCTGAGCGCGCTCGCGCCGCCGGCATCGAGTATGTCGTGTTCGATCGCGGCGGATACAAGTATCACGGGCGCGTTCAGGCGCTTGCCGATGCAGCGCGCGAGGGCGGGCTGAAGTTCTGATGCAGACCGTCAGAGTTCGGCGATAGAGTGCAGGTTGACGGTCACCGGCTCGTAACGCCGCCTTCGCCGCAACCTCTAGCTTCGATGGAGTGTGACAGTGATCAAGCGACGCATTAATGCGGACGAACTCGAACTCGAAGAGCGCGTGGTGCAGATCAACCGCGTCTCGAAAGTGGTTAAGGGCGGGCGCCGCTTCAGTTTCAGCACCATCGTCGTCGTTGGCGATGGAAAGGGGCACGTTGGCATTGGCATGGGGAAAGCGGCAGAGGTGCCGGAAGCGATCCGCAAGGGCGTGGAAGCAGCCAAAAAGAATCTGATCCGGGTGCCCCTCTCCGGCACGACCATCCCGCACGAGGTTCAGGAAGAGTTTGCGGCTTCAAAGGTGCGCCTGCTTCCTGCGGCTCCGGGAACGGGCGTCATCGCCGGTCGCGGCGTGCGCCCCGTGCTCGAGATGGCCGGCGTCAAAGACGTGCTCTCGAAACGCTATGGCAGCAATAACCCGATCAACGTGGTGAAGGCGACGTTCAAGGCGCTCAGTTCGTTGACGTCGCTCGAAGAGCAAGCGCGCATACGCGGCCTGACGCCGCGTGAGCTGCATCTGCGGCGCGTGCGGCGCGAACCGGCGCCTCAGGAGGCCTAGCTAATGTCCAGATTAAAAATCACGTACCGCAAAAGTGCAATAGGATACAGCCATGACCAGAAAGCGACCATCCGATCGCTGGGATTGCGTCGCCTCAACAGCGTGGTCATCCACGATGATACGCCGACAATTCGCGGCATGATCTTCAAAGTTCGCCATCTGGTCAGTGTTGAGGAGATTCCAGACAACGACGCGCCAGCAACCAACCAGCGCGATGACCTGGAGCGCATCGAGGGCATTGGTCCGAAAATCGCGCGTGCGCTAAACGCCGCCGGCATCACCACGTTCGCTCAACTGGCGGCGCTCGAACCAGCGCGGATCAGCGAGATCCTGCGCGAGAGCAAGATCCGTCTGGCGTTTACCGAGACCTGGCCCGAACAGGCGCGCCTGGCGGCTGAAGGAAAGTGGGATGAGCTCAAGGCGCTGCAGGCGCAACTTACTGCCGGTCGCCAGGCGTGATGGGAGAAACGAACATGAAATTGCACGACTTGAAGCCAGCGCCCGGATCGCACCGCGAACGCAAGCGCATCGGTCGCGGCATTGGCTCCGGTAAGGGAAAAACCGGCGGTAAGGGCATGATGGGACAGAAGGCGCGTTCCGGTCCCAAGCCGTCGCCTGCATTTGAAGGCGGGCAAATGCGCATTACCCGCAAAATGCCCAAACTGCGCGGGTTCAAGAACCGCTGGCGAGTTGAGTATCAGATTATCAACATCGGTCAACTGAACAATGTGCCGGACGGCACAGAGTTGACAATTGAAGAAATGGTCGAGCAGGGGTGGATTCATCCGGCCAAGCCGGTCAAGATACTGGGCGATGGCGAACTGGAGCGCAAACTGACGATCCATGCGCATAAGTTCAGCGCCAGTGCGCGCGCACGCATCGAAGCGGCAGGCGGGGCCGCCATCGAAACGCCATGGATCGTCGAACGTCGCAGCCGCAGCCGGGGACCAAATCCGCCGCGGCATCGCCAGAAGGCTGAAGCGACACGGGAGGCGTAGGGCGATCCGATATTGCCCGGCGTCTGCTCAACGCAAGGAGAATACTGAATGCTTGAGTCGGTTGTCAACGCGCTCCGATTGCCTGATCTGCGCCAGCGCATTCTGTTTACGCTGGCGATGTTGCTGCTCTTCCGGCTGATTGCCCATATTCCTGTGCCGAACATCGATCCGACGGCGCTGGAGAGTCTGCGACTGGCGCTGCAGGGCAATCAGCTTGCGCAGTTGCTCAATATTTTCGCTGGCGGCGCCTTGCAGAACCTGTCAGTCGCCGCGATGGGGGTTTATCCCTACATCACGGCGCAGATCATTCTGCAACTTCTGGTGCCGCTTATTCCGGCGCTGGAAGAACTGCGAAAAGAAGGCGAACAGGGGCGCATGCGGCTGAACCGGATCACGTTTTACCTGACCATCCCAATGGCGCTGCTGCAAGCCTATGGGCAAACGCTGACGCTCGAACGCAGCCTCGGAACCGGTCAGGCGCTCTTCCAGACGCCGTTCGACATCGTGAATAACTTCTTCCCGACATTCACCATCCTGATGAGCATGCTGGCAGGAACGATGCTGCTGGTGTGGCTTGGCGAGCAGATTCAGGAGCGCGGGATCGGCAATGGCGTGTCGATGATCATCTTTGCCGGGATTGTCGCCGGATTGCCCGGATTGATCATTCAGGCGTTTACGACCGTCGAATTGGGCGGACTGGAACAGGCAATCGGACTGATTGCATTCCTGCTGATCGCATTGGGAACAATCGTCGGCATTGTACTCATGCACGAGGGGCAGCGGCGTATTCCGGTGCAGTACGCCAAGCGGGTGCGCGGCAATCGCGTCTACGGTGGTCAGAGCAGCCATATTCCGCTGAAGGTCAATATGGCGGGCATGATCCCGCTGATCTTCGCGCAGAGCATCATTATCTTCCCGGGCACGATTGCATCCTATGGCTGCCCTGAGCAGGTGGCGCCGCCTGATGCAAGCGTGCTGAAACAGATTGCTTGCTTTACGTATCAAACGTTCAGCCCGCAGTACGGCGGCGGCACTCTGGTCTATTCAATCGCGCTGTTCGTGCTGGTCTACTTCTTCACTTACTTCTATACGAAGGTGATCTTCGACCAGCAGAATATTCCAGAGACGCTGCAGCGCAATGGCGGCTTCATTCCTGGCATTCGACCGGGAAAGCGGACGGAAGAGTATCTTGATCAGGTCGTCAGTCGGATCACGCGGATTGGCGCGCTGTTCCTGGGTATCGTCGCAATTTTGCCATTCATCACCCAGCAACTGACCGGCGTGCCGATTGGTCTGGGCGCTACCGCGCTGCTCATTGTTGTCGGCGTTGCAGTCGATACCATGCGGCAACTGGAGGCGCAACTGGTGATGCGGAACTACGAAGGGTTTATCAATCGCTGACGGCGGGCGTTCGACGACGTGCAGAGGGTTGTGCCATGGATATTATTCTTCTCGGAGCGCCTGGCGCCGGAAAGGGCACACAGGCGAAGTATCTCGAGGAGCATACCGGGATGGTGCACGTCGCCAGCGGCGACCTGTTCCGCGCGGCGCTGCGCCAGGGAACAGAACTCGGCATGCTGGCGAAATCGTATATGGATCGCGGCGAACTGGTGCCCGACGAGGTGGTCATCCGCATGATCGTTGAACGCATCAGCAAGCCCGACTGCAGTCGGGGCGTCATTTTCGACGGCTTCCCGCGCACGCGGGAACAGGCGCGGGCGCTCGAAGCGGAACTCAATAAGCAGGGGCGCCGAATCGATGTCGTGCTGTACATTCGCGTGCCGGAAGATATGCTGCTGCGTCGTATCGCCGGGCGACAGACTTGCAAAACCTGCGGCTCGACGTATAATATTTACTATTTCCCATCGAAACACCCGAACATCTGCGATGATTGCGGTGGGAAATTGTATCAACGCAGCGATGATACCATGGAAACGGCGCGTCACCGACTTGAGGTGTATTTCGCGCAAACGATGCCGCTGATCGAGTACTACCGCGATCAGGGGCTGCTGGTGGAAATCGATGGACGGCGTGAGATTTCACAGGTCACGCGGAGCATGATTGAGGCGCTCAATAAATATGCCGCCAGCGCAACGCCAACCGGCGATTGCGTATAGAACGAAAGGAGCAGCATGTCCAAAAAAAAAGATGTCATTGAGATGGAAGGGGTCATCACTGAACCATTGCCAAATGCCATGTTTCGCGTAAAACTCGAAAATGGTCACGAGGTGCTGGCTCATATCTCCGGCAAAATGCGGATGAACTATATTCGCATTCTCAAAGGGGATCGGGTGCTTGTGGAACTGTCGCCCTACGATCTGACGCGAGGGCGGATTACCTATCGCTACAAGTGAATCGGCTTAAAGCGTCTGTGTGTATCTTCCGCGTGGTTGCGCGGCAGCTGTAAGAGTGTTATTATTTTTAGTTGTTGTGGAAAGAACAGGCTGTCAGTCAGGAAGGATGAGTCATGAAAGTCCAGGCGTCGGTCAAGCCGCGCTGCGAATATTGTCGCGTGATCAAACGCAAGGGCGTGCTGCGAGTCATCTGTAGCCGCCAGCCCAAACATAAGCAGCGCCAGGGATAAACAGGGTACCGTGCGGATCGGACGCCCAGACGCGCCGATCTGTCGAGAACAGACGGTTGCGCAGCCGACAGGCGCGCACCATCAGTGCAGGAAGAGGAGCGTATGGCACGCATCGCAGGGGTTGACCTCCCGCGTAACAAAAACATTGAAATCGCCATTACCTACATTTACGGCATCGGGCGCTCGAATGGGGCTGAAATACTGCGCAAAGCGAATGTCAACCCTGCTACCCGGGTGCGCGATTTGACTGAAGAAGAAGTCTCGCGCATCCGCGAAATCGTCGAGCGCGAATACCGTGTCGAGGGCGATTTGCGGCGCGAAATTCAGATGAATATCAAGCGCCTGATGGATATCGGGTGCTATCGCGGTTTGCGCCATCGCAAAGGGATGCCAGTGCGCGGTCAGCGCACACGAACGAACGCGCGCACCCGTCGAGGTCGCCGTGGGCAGGCTATCGGCATCAAGAAGAAGACTCTGAAGAAGTAATGCGCGTCGTCAGAGGGGCAGCGCCGCTCGTCCGACGCAGAGGGACAGGGAGCAAGCATGGCGAAGCAATCGGCAAAAGGTTCAACCACGCCAACCAAACGACAGCGCGGCAAACGCAGAGAAAAGAAAAATGTGCCGCGCGGTCAGGCGCATATTCAGAGTACGTTCAACAATACCATCGTAACTATTACCGATCCGAACGGCAATGTGATCTGCTGGTCGAGCGCCGGGCAAAACGGCTTCAAAGGTTCGCGTAAGAGCACGCCGTATGCGGCGCAGGTCGCAGCGGAAACCGCTGCACGAAAGGCAATCGAGAACGGGATGCGCCAGGTCGAGGTGTTCGTTAAGGGTCCTGGCGCCGGGCGTGAGGCGGCGATCCGGTCACTCCAGGCGGCTGGCCTTCAGGTGACGGCAATCACCGACGTGACCCCCATCCCGCACAACGGTTGCCGTCCGCCCAAGCGCCGGCGCGTCTGAGAACTCATAAGGGGTGATTAATGGCTCGCTATATCGGACCTGTAGGAAAAATCAGCCGACGCCTGGGCGTTGGCGTGACTGAAAAGGGGCAGCGGATTCTGGCCAAACGTCCGTTCCCTCCAGGTCAGCACGGACCAGCAGCGCGCCGACGGCAGGTTTCAGATTACGGATTGCAGCTGCTCGAAAAACAGAAGGCGCGTTATATCTATGGCGTGCTGGAACGCCAGTTCCGCCGCATTTTCGAGAAAGCGCAGCGTTTTCCGGGTGAAACCGGCGCATATCTGTTGATTCTGCTTGAACGGCGCCTCGACAATGTGGTGTATCGCCTGGGCTTCGCCACGACCCGCGCGCAGGCGCGCCAGCTCGTGACCCACGGTCATATTACGGTGAACGGGCGCAAGACCAATATCCCGTCGTACACCGTGCGCGTGGGAGAGGTCATTGCGGTTCGACCAGAGAGCCGCCGTCGCACGTACTTCAAGAACCTGGTCGATAGCGGCGCGCTTGCCAAGCATAAAGCGCCAGACTGGCTGCGCCTGAACCCGGCGGACCTGTCGGGTGAAGTCGTTGCCATGCCGCGGCGCGAGGACGCCGAACCGAACATTAACGAACAACTGATTGTTGAGTTTTACAGCCGCTGACCTGCTCCGGGTTCTCGACGCGAATGCGGCGGCATTGCCGCTGCGCGGCAGGGAACCCGGATCATGTGTATCAGCCAGACCAGAAAAGGAGGCGATCGTGTTGGACATCGCCATGCCAAAGATTGAAGTCGTCACTGCTGCCGAAAACTATGGGCGGTTCAAAATTGAGCCGCTCGACCCAGGGTATGGGCATACACTGGGGAACGCGCTGCGCCGCGTTCTGCTCTCGTCCATCCCTGGCGCAGCCATTACGAAGATCAAAATTGATGGAGTGTTTCACGAGTTCTCGACTATTCCGGGAGTCAAAGAAGACGTCACTGAGATTGTCTTGAACATTAAGGGCGTCCGTTTGCGCTCCTATGCCGAGCGTCCTGTGAAAATCTCACTGTCGAAGCGCGGATCAGGCGTTGTACGCGCTGCAGATATTGACGCGCCCAGCAATGTCGAGATCGTCAACCCCAATCATTACATCTGCACGATCGATCGCGATGACGCCGCACTGGAAATGGAGATGACGGTCGAGCGCGGGCGCGGCTATTTGCCCGCCGATCAGCGGGATGCGCTGCCAATCGGCGAGATTCCTGTCGATGCCATCTTCACGCCGGTGCCAAAGGTGAACTATGTGGTCGAGAATATCCGCGTCGGACAGGCGACCGACTTCGACAGCCTGTTGATCGAAATCTGGACCGATGGCACGATCAAGCCAGGGGACGCTCTCAGCCACGCAGCACAGGTGCTCGTGCAGTATTCGCAGACGATCGCAGATTTCAATCGTCGCCCAACCGAAGCACAACCGGCGCCGACGCCGAATGGGCTTGCGATCCCGGCGGACATTTACGATACGCCGATCGAAGAACTCGATCTCTCGACCCGCACCTACAACTGTCTCAAACGCGCCGATATTACCAAGGTCGGCCAGGTGCTTGAAATGGACGAGAAGGCGCTGCTCTCGGTGCGTAATCTGGGACAGAAATCAATGGAGGAGATCCGCGATAAACTGATCGAACGCGGCTACATTCCACGGATCGGTCAGACGTCGCACCATTCCCAGCGGGAGTCGAAAGTTGACGAGGTGGCATGATGCGACACCGTAAGAAGGGTTTCCTGCTTGGCAGAGAAAAAGAACAGCGCGAGGCGCTGATCCGCGGCCTGATGATCGCCCTGATTGAGCACCGTCGCATTACGACGACGCTGGCCAAAGCTAAAGCTGTTCAACCAGAAATAGAAAAGTTGATCTCGCTGGCGCGTCACGACACGCCTCACAACCGGCGGATGGCGCTCTCGCGCCTGGCAAGCAAGACGGCAATGCGGCAGCTCTTTAGTTTCGCGCCAACTGAATATGCTAATCGCACCAGCGGATTTACCCGCATAACGAAACTGGGGCAACGCCAGGGCGATGGCGCGACCATGGTGCAGATTGAACTGCTCTGATGCGAAACATTGCGCTGCGGATCGAGTACGATGGCACCGACTTCGTCGGCTCGCAGTGGCAAACGAACGGACGGTCAGTGCAGGGCGCCCTCGAAGCAGCCTGGCAGCAGTTGACCGGTGAGCGCCGTCGGATGACCCTCGCCGGACGTACTGATGCAGGAGTGCACGCGCGTGGTCAGGTGGCGAATGTTCGCACCGATACCCATCACTCGCTGGCGACGATCGTGCGGGGGTTGAATGGCATTCTGCCCGAGGATATCGGAATCCTTGCCGCCTGGGAAGTTCCTGAGGAATTTCACGCGCGTTACTCAGCAGTTCGCCGTGAGTATCGCTATGTCATTGACAATGGCCGCACACCGTCGCCATTGCTGCGCCGCCACGCCGCCTATGTGCCGCGGCGCCTTGATGTGGCGGCGATGGACGCAGCAGTGCGGCAGGTGATTGGTACGCACGATTTCGCGCCATTGAGCGATGGACCGCAGGAAGGATCAACGGTTCGCGTCTGCTATGACGCGCGCTGCACCCGCGTTGAGGTGTGGGGGCAGCCGCTGGTGCTGATCGATATTGCTGCAAATGCGTTCCTGCGCCACATGGTGCGCAACCTGGTCGGGACGCTGATACAGGTTGGCGAAGGGCGGATCGATGCCGCAGGATTCGCGGCGGTGCTGACCGGCGCCGACCGGCGCGCCAGAGTGCTGGCGCCAGCGCACGGGCTCTACCTGATGGCCGTGCGCTATCCAGGAGATAACAGCGGTACGGCGGATGAACCCGCCGCACCGGTTGGAGTGACCGAGACAAGGATGCAACTATGAAAACCTACGCGCAAAAGGCGTCGGAGGTGCAGCGCGAGTGGTATGTGATCGATGCGACGAATCAAACCCTCGGTCGGCTCGCAACACAGATCGCAACCCTGCTGCGCGGCAAGCACAAGCCGACGTTCAGTCCGTATATCGATGGCGGCGATTTCGTGATCGTCGTCAACGCCGAACGCATCCGTCTGACCGGCAAGAAGCCGGAGCAGAAGATGTATTATCGCCACTCGAACTATCCTGGCGGTTTTAAGGCAGTGTCGTTCAAGCAGTTAATGGCGCGCCATCCAGAGCGCGTGCTGCGCTTCGCCGTCAAGGGCATGCTGCCGAAAACCCGCCTGGGACGGCAGCAACTGACCAAGCTCAAGATTTACGCTGGACCAAAACATCCGCATGCGGCGCAGCAACCTAAAGTGTATGAACCGCGGCCGCGCGGCTAGCAGTGCACTGGAGCGAGTCCATGATCGAAAAGCGCTATTTTCAGGGAACAGGCCGGCGCAAGACTGCCGTGGCGCGGGTGCGGTTGTTTCCCGGCAGCGGCGATATTGTCGTCAACGGCAAATCGATCCGCGAGTATTTCGGCGCACGTGAGCTATATGCCCGCGAAATCGCCAGACCGCTGGAACTGACCGGAACCGCCAGTATGTACAACGTCCTGGTCAAAGTGCGCGGCGGCGGCGTCAGCGGTCAGGCGCAGGCAGTGCGCCACGGCATTACCCGCGCATTGCTCGACGCCAACCCTGACTTTCGCCCGGTGCTGAAACAGGCTGGATTAATCACGCGCGACCCGCGCATGAAAGAACGCAAGAAAGCCGGTCTCAAACGCGCTCGCAAGCGGCCACAGTACACGAAACGGTAATCA
>JANWXL010000070.1 GCA_025055265.1 Roseiflexus sp. | reverse complement strand
TCCAAAACCATCGACGGGCGGACATGGGTGGCGCGGGCGGAACTCGAAGCGGCGCTGCGCCGAAAACCGGGTGATTGCAATGACAACGACCGATTACGGTGATTCCTTGATCAACGCGCTGATGCGCGCCCTGCAATCAGCGTCTGCAACGGCTGTGGACTCTGCTGATAGCGCTGGCTCTTCAGACTCTCTCAATGCTGCGTCGTTATCCAATCCGTCGGGACTGTCGGTTGAACGTCTTGCAGCGATTGTTGCCATGTTGGCAGCGGCGCCGACGATTGTGGCGGCTACACCGCCAGGAGTCACTAGAGGACGCATATCTGCTCTTCTTGCGCCGGAAGAGCGGCGCTACGCTGCTCTGATTATGGAATGGCTCGACAGGGCTGGCGTCCTTGTCGAGCCGCGTTCCGAAGCGCTGCGCTGGCGTGAACCACGCCCGTTTTGCAGTGATGACATCGACTGGATCGTTGCACGGGTTCGGTCGGTGCACACGGAGGCGCTATGAGCCAGGGATCGATCCGCAACACAGCAACCAGCCCGCCGCCAGCGACCCGCCCGCCGCGACCCGATCTGCCGCTGCACATTGTGCGCGCGCTGGCGTTTGCCTGTATTGCACTGGCATTCGCCCACCCGCTGGCGTTGCCGCTGATCACGGCATTCCCGCCAGCGTCGCTTTCGGCGCTTCGCCTGATGAATGATCCGGCGATTGCCTCGCTTGCGCTGCTGCACTATGTGTTTGAACCGTCAATCTTTCCAGCAATTGTCATCGGCGCTCAGACAGCGCTGTATGTTCTGCTGGGCGAACTCTTGTTTGCACTGGGATCGGCGACTCTGTCACGTCACATGACACGGCGCACAATGAACTTACCGCTGTGCCTGCGGATTCGCCCGACCCATCACGCTTCAGAACGCCCCGGACCCATCGCAAAGCCCGGCGCCCTTATGCGGCTGATCCACGGAGGCACGGCGTCGCGTTCCTGGGTGCACGCGGCGCCGCGCTACACCCTGCTCGTCAGCGGCGCGCCAGACCTGCCTGCTGAACTGGGGGTATTGATCACAGGATCGCCGCAGGAGCGCCAGCGCACGATGACCGCACTGGATGGAGCGGTGCGCAGCAGTGCCCCAGGGACGCTGATCAGCGCCGCCAATGATCCGCTGCTGGCTGCGGCAACGCCCGGTCGCTGGATCGCATGGCAGCGCTTCGGGCTGGCGCTGCCGCCAGCCTACCCGCTCCACGCGCCAACGGTTGCGATTGAGACCGAACTGGCTGGCGTCTTGCTGGCGGCGGTACGACCGTATGCGAGCGTGGCGCACGCAGGATTAGAGGTGGCGTTACGCCCTCAGGTGGGTTGGGCTTTAGGGCGGCAGTGGCGGGCGCGTGCGACGGCGCTGAAACTGGCGCTCGAACAGCGCCAGGACTATGCACTGGCGCCGGATATTGCTGCAATCGAGGCGAAACTGGGCGATGCGGCGTTCGAGGCGACCATCGTGGCAACTGCGGTTGCCGAGTGTCTCGACGATGCCATCGCCGCGCTGCATGCCATCGGCGATGCGCTCGGCGCCTTTCAGCAGCGAACTGCCAGTCGTTTGCAACGCCTCGTCCCATGTGGTCGTATCTCGGCGCACAAGCTATCCGATGGAAATGCAACGGACATTATCACCAGGCTGCGCACGCCGCTCGTTGCGCCGCCGCCAGCGCTCCTGTTGCCGTTCCGTCTCTGGCGCGGACCGGACATTCTGACAGCGGGGGAACTCGGCTATCTCTGGAGTCCGTCCTCCCCGCCATCGAGCGGCCTGGTACGCAGCGATCCGTGCCGTCGCATTGCGGCGCCGCCGCATGCCTTCTGCGGCGCCGACCCGGAACGGATTGTGGTGGGGTACGCCACCCATACCGATGGACATAGCGCGCCGGTTGGACCAACGTTGCGCGATCTGCGCCAGATTTTGCACCTGACTGCTGGCATGGGCGCCGGGAAGAGCCGTCTGCTGGCGAACCTGTGTCAGCAACTCGTGCCGCACGGATTCATGCTTATCGACGGCAAGGGCGACGACCGGGGCGGCAGTCTGGTAGACACAGTGCGTCAGCTCATCCCGTCGGCGGATGAAGAACGACTGATCCTGCTCGATCCGCTTGATACCGCCTGGCCCATTGGATTGAATCCGCTGGCGGGCGTGGATGCTGCGCAGCCGGGTGGCGCCGACCTGGCGCTGGGGCAGATCCTGGCCACCTTTGCGCGTATCGACCCCGGAACGTGGGAACGGTCGCCCGGTATGCAACAGTTCGCGCGGATGGCAGCATTGCTGGTTTTGGAAGGCGAAGCGCATCCCACGCTGGCGCACGTCAAACAGGCGCTGCTCGACGAAGCGTACCGGGAAGAATTGCTCCAATCAACGCGCAATATCGAGGTCGCCAGTTTCTGGCGCGAAACATACCCGCGCCTGGGGGAGGGACAACGATCCAGTTGCGATGCGCTTTTGCGGCGGTTCGATGCGCTGTTGACCCCCGAAACGACGCGCTACCTGGTGGCGCAGGCGCAACCGACGCTTGATCTGGCACGGATGATTGCCGACCGCATGATTGTCCTTGTGCCATTGCCCGATGTGGCGCTGGGCGGGCTGGCGGGGGCTGTCGGGATGCTGATTGCCCAGGCGTTCGTGCGCGCCGCATTCAGTCGCAGCGGCGGCGACCAGACCCGCCACGACTATCCGCTGGTCATCGACGAATTGCAGGTGCTGCTTGGCAATAGCGACATGACCGACATGGCAACCGCCATCACCCGTTTGCGGTCACTGGGCATCCCGGCGATCTACGCCCATCAGGCGCTGGCACAGTTGGGCGATCTGCGCGATCTGATGCTGATCAACGCGGGCAACCGGATCATGCTGCAAACCCAGGAACCCGATGCAAGCATCTATGCGCGCGCCTATGCTGCCAGCGGTCTCACCGCCGCCGATTTGAGCGGGCAACCGCCGAACGATCACCAGTACGCTGTGCTGCGCTGTCGTGGCGTGATTGCGGGACCGTTTTCGATGCAACCGCTCCCGTGGCCCGCAGTTCAGGAAGAGCCGCCGCCGCCCTACGCCGGACCTGAGTGGCGCGACATTCTTCCTGAGGATAGCGATCCGGCGGATCGTTTGATCGCCTGGGTCGTCTACGAAGCCAATAACAGCGTGAGCGCCGCACGAGAACTGGCGCGACTCAACGACGCGGACTGGCGCCGCCTGCTCCGTCGCTGGGAGTGCATCAGACATCATCAACGCAGGTACATTCTGGATCATCCCGGCTGCATTCCCGACCGGCTGGAGCGTCAGCGCTGGCTTTCGCGTCTGTATGCGGCGCGTCCGCGAGTGCTGGCGGCGGCTGAGTATCTGCGCGGGCGTCAAAAAAGATCGCATCAGAAAGCCTTAAACACGAGTTGAAAACGTTCAATGGCATTTCACAGCGTCCTGATGAGGAAACATACTTGACAAACGCTGTATACTGCGTATTGAAGAGGAAAAGTCATACGACAGCTCGACAGAAAGGATAGAAGCAGTATGCAGAAAACCGACTTCATCAAGGCGGTCGCCGAGCGAGCGAACCGGTCGCAGAAAGAGACGAAGGAAATCGTTGATGCGGCGCTGGAAGTCATCACCGAGGCGTTGAAGCGCGGTGAGAAAGTCACGCTCACCGGTTTTGGGACGTTCGAGGTGCGGCAGCGCCAGGCGCGTGAGGGGGTGAATCCGCAGACTCGTTCGAAGATCCACATTCCGGCGACCCGCACCCCCGGCTTCAGCGCCAGCAGCACGCTGAAGAACGCCGTCAAGGAAGGGTAAGGTTCGCTTCGGGCAATCCAGTAACGCCACGCGCGTCAGCGA
>JANWXL010000013.1 GCA_025055265.1 Roseiflexus sp. | reverse complement strand
GTTCGGCTGAACTGAACGCGCCCGTAGCCGTCCGTCGCAAGTAATGTAAGAAATAAATCCGGTAGACTCGTGCTGCCAGGTCGCGCGTCCTCTGAGTTGCGGGCTAAAGCCCTCGCTCAGGACGTGGAAGCCCCACAGAGACCTCCACGATCTCAGCCAGGGCTTTTGGAGTTTGAGAAAATAATCCGGTATCGCCGGATCTAGCCCGCGACTTCAGGCGCCGGACGGACAAGCGGATAGCGGAATAATCATTCAAAAACCATTAGCGCACAGCGCCTAGGAATACCGTTAATCTTCATCGTACATCACCATGCGCCCGGCAGTAAAGGATTTCCGCCTTCATCGTCGCTAATGCCCTTCACGGCGCCTGCCGGGGTCCTGGAAGCGCACGCGCAGGGTTCGCCTTGCAAGCATGTCGGACGCGGAAACTGGTGAGATGGCACGATGAAGCCTGACACACCGCATCAACCGCCTGCAAGCGATGTGAAGCCAGCCGGCTGCACGCAGTGGCTAGCCCGCAGAGATACCGCTACTCGCCAGGAACTGAAACAGAAAAACGACTATCAACACAAGTACAAGCAACACGACGAGGACTGTCTGAACCGGATGACGCACCTGATTGGCAGCGCGGACATTGTGCTGTTGAAGTTTTTCACGTATGTAGGCAATGCCCCCCTGCGCCTCGAAAATGCGCCTGGGAAGCATATAGTATGTGTAATCAGAACGATACAGCAGCACCATCTCTTGATTCTCCTTCCACTTGACGAAGTCCCCCCAGGGAATGCGACTGCTCCCAAATTCATTTCGCCACTCAAAACCGGTATCGGTCAAATCGACGGTAAACGGTGCCGAAAGGTCTTTCTGTTGCTCAAATACTCGTTCGAGTTGACGAGGCAGCAGATAGAACCTGTAGAACGCCCATACGCCGAGTGTGATCGCCGGGAAGAGAAGCAATGTCCAGGGAAATCGACCTTGCAGTGCAAATGGGATCCCAAGCGCCGTCATAATGGCGACGAGCCCGATGACAAAGTAACCGGCCCATGTCGTAAGCCGACTCTGTTGGGCATGCAGCTTGTGGGCTGCTCTGACATCCGCCAATTCATATTGCCCGTGAAACTGCATCACACTCTCTCCTTTTGAGCAGTCATATAATTGTGGGCGATCAGGCGCGATGCGAATGCGCTCTGAGACGCGAGAATAGTGAGAACATGTTGCATTATGCATAAGTATACACTGCTACGCGCGTGACAGAAAGAAACTTCGCCCTGGAGGAAAACATCTTCCGCGCCCCCCGCCCACCGGTGCTGGCCGCATCGGGACGCTCACAGGGGTGATGGAGTTTGAGAAAATAATCCGATATCGCCTGGCGAAGCCCGCGTAGGCGGGCTTCGCAATCGTAGCCCGCGACTTCAGGCGCCGGGCGGGTGGGCGGATAGCGGAATAATTATTCAAAAACCATCACCCCTGCAACAGACCTGCCGGGGTTGCTGGCGGCACGTTGCAAGATAACTGCCACCCTTATCACGCAGGGAGGTGAAGAGGGCGCGCCGCCCTCCGCGACAATCGACCGGCGGCGGAAGGGCGCCGGGAAAACGCCACACAACGCGGAAGGGCGCCGGGAAAACGCCACACAACGTCGCATCGCCGGGTTCAAGAAACCGTCCGCTGCCAGTACATCGGGGCGCCCACGAGGGGCGCCTTCCGGTTGGTCGTACTGTTGTGACGAAGTTAGTACATCAGGGCGCCCACAGGGGGGCGCCCCTACGTCGCTGCCACAGATGCCTTGCCGCCCCGCCTGTACCGTCCATCTCAGTAACGGTCATGTCCGCTTGCGGCGCCTTCCATGTGACTGTCACCTGACGAGTGCTATAATGGGTGAGAAAAAGGACAAAGAACAGGTGCTTCATGCCTACAGACTCACTGTTTCACGGGCCAAACGCCGGGTACGTGATCGAACTCTACGAACGCTACCGCGCGAACCCTGAGTCGGTCGACCCGGCGACACGTGCATTCTTTGCGCAGTGGTCACCGGAAGAAGCCGCAGCAATCGCAGTTGCGACGCCTCCGCCTGCGGCGCCTCCGATGATTGATCTGCAAACTGCTCCGGATATTGACCTCTCCAAAGCGCATATAGGTCCAACATCGCCGATCGATGTCACCCACACGGTTGCTGCTGCCCGCCTCATTCGCTACATCCGCGAACGGGGGCATCTGGCGGCGCGGATCGATCCGCTCGGTAGCGAGCCGCCTGGCGATCCGGGACTCGATGCCGCGATCCACGATGTGACCGATGCTGACCTGGCGTTGCTGCCTGCTCACATCGTGCGCGGACCGCTGGTCGCCGAGTCGCGCAATGCGCTCGAAGGCGTGCAAAAGCTGCGCGCTGCCTATTGCGGCACAATCGGCTATGAAACCAGCCACATCCAGGTCTTCGAGGAGCGCACCTGGATCCGCGAAGCAATCGAGAGCCGACGGTTCTTCTACGGATTTGACGAAATTCGCAAACGCGAACTTCTCGAACGCCTGACTGAGGTTGAAACCTTCGAGCGTTACCTGCACCAGACGTTCGTCGGGCAGAAGCGGTTCTCGATTGAAGGATGCGACATGCTTATCCCGATCATCGACTCGATCATTCGCAACGCAGCCACTGGCGGCGTGCGCGAAGTGGTGATCGGCATGGCGCACCGCGGACGCCTGAACGTGCTGGCGCATATTCTGGGCAAACCATACAGCGCCATTCTGAGCGAATTCCTGACCGCCGGGCGCGACGCAGCCCTCCCACCCGCTGGACGCGGCGCCGCCGGGTGGGTCGGCGATGTCAAGTACCACCTCGGCGCGCGGCGCGCCTTCCGCGAAGCCGGGATCGAGCAGATGCCGATTACGCTGGCGCCCAACCCCAGTCACCTGGAGTTCGTCAATCCGGTGGTCGCCGGGCGTGCACGCGCTGCGCAGGAACGCTGCGATCAGGCTGGCGCGCCTATTCAGGACAAACGCGCCTCGCTCCCCATCCTCATCCACGGCGACGCCGCCTTCCCGGCTCAGGGGATTGTCGCCGAAACGCTGAACCTCGCTAACCTTGCCGGGTACAGCACCGGCGGAACCATTCACATTATCGTCAACAATCAGATCGGGTTCACCACCTCGCCGCGCGAAGGTCGTTCGACCCTGTACGCCAGTGATCTGGCAAAAGGATTCGAGATCCCGATTGTGCACGTTAATGCCGATGATGTCGAGGGGTGCATCGCCGTTGCGCGCATGGCTTACGCCTACCGCGAACGCTTCGGCAAGGATTTTCTCATCGATCTGGTGGGCTACCGCCGCTGGGGGCATAACGAGGGCGATGAACCCGCATTCACGCAACCAACGATGTACGCGATCATCGCCCGACACCCGACTGTCCGTGAACAGTGGGCTTCGAAACTGATCGCTGAAGGCGTCATATCCGCCGAAGAGGCGAACCAGATGATCACAAACGTCTGGGAGCGGTTGCAACAGGCGCGCGGCGAGGCGGAAGCGCACCCGCACTTTGAGGAGCCGCCACCACTGCCGCCCCCCGGCATCGCCCGCCGCACCAACACTGCCATTTCCGCCGAACGCCTGGTCGCACTCAACGAGGCGCTCCTTCAGTGGCCCCCCGGGTTTCGGGTGCATCCGCGTCTGGAGCGCATGCTGGAACGGCGCCGCACGGCGCTGCACATGCCGGATGCCATCGACTGGGCGCACGCCGAGATTCTGGCGTTTGCGTCGCTCCTGGAGGAGGGCATCCCCATTCGCCTGACCGGGCAGGACGTTGAGCGCGGCACCTTCAGTCAGCGCCACCTGGTGCTGCACGACGTACAGACCGATGAGCGCTGGTGTGCGCTCCAGGCGCTGCCGCAGGCGCGCGCTTCGTTTGCGGTCTACAACAGCCCGCTCTCCGAGGCGGCTGCGCTTGGGTTCGAATTCGGCTATTCGGCGCACAACCCGCAGGCGCTTGTAATCTGGGAGGCGCAGTTCGGCGACTTCGCCAATGGCGCACAGGTCATCATCGATCAGTTCATTGTATCGGCGCGCAAGAAATGGGGACAGACGCCAGCGCTCGTCATGCTGCTGCCCCACGGCTACGAGGGGCAGGGTCCCGAACATTCAAGCGCGCGCCTTGAACGCTTTTTGCAACTCGCTGCCGAGGATAATATTCGCGTGGCGAACTGCACCACTGCGGCGCAGTACTTCCATCTGCTGCGTCGTCAGGCGCTCCTGCTGGACGTCGATCCGCGACCGTTGATCATCATGACTCCCAAGAGTCTGCTGCGCCACCCGCGCGCCGCCTCGTCGCTCCATGATCTCAGCGAAGGGCGTTTCCAGCGCGTGATCGACGATTCGCAGGCGCGTGAGCGTCCGGCGGATGTCGCGCGCCTGGTGCTCTGTTCCGGGAAAATCTACGTTGATCTACTCAGCGCCAGCGATGCGCCGTTGACGAATGGCGTCGCGGTGGCGCGGCTGGAGGAATTGTATTCCTTCCCCGTCGATGAACTGCGCGACGTGCTGGCAGGCTACCCCAATCTGCAGGAGGTCGTCTGGTTGCAGGAAGAGCCGGAGAACATGGGCGCCTGGCGGTATGTCGCGCCGCGGCTGCGCGAATTGATCGGACCTGACCTGACGCTCAGTTACGTCGGCAGACCGGCATCGGCGAGTCCTGCCGAAGGATCGCTGGCGCTGCACCTGATCGAGCAGCAGCGCCTGATTGCCGAGGCGCTGCGCGCGCCGGCAGTCAAGCAATACCACTGATCATGAGGCTCGTATGGCAGTCGAAATCAAAGTCCCAACTCTGGGAGAGTCGATCGTCGAAGCCACGGTTGGGGCATGGCGCAAACATGAAGGCGACCCAATCACCGCTGGCGAGGTGCTGGTCGAACTTGAAACTGATAAAGTGACCGTTGAGGTGACAGCGACGGAGTCGGGGGTGCTGAGCCGCATTCTCAAACCGGATGGCGCGGTGGTGACCATGGGTGAAACCCTGGGGGTTATTACAGCAACCGCAGAGGCGCCCGTTGCAGCGCAGCCCCACGACGGCGCATCCGGCGCCAGAGTGATGGCCACGCCAGTCGCGCGGCGGGTAGCGGAGACGCAGGGGGTGGACATTGCCGCCATCCCCGGCAGCGGTCCTGGCGGGCGGGTGACGAAGGAAGACGTACTCAAACGCGAGAGTGCGCCCCGTCCGACGACAGCAACCCAGGCGCCGCCTCCGCCCGCTCCGACGCCCGTTCCTGCGCCGGTCTCCAGCGAGGGACGCCGCGAGGAACGCATCCGGATGAGCCGTCGTCGTCAGACTATCGCCGCTCGACTTGTCGAAGCGCAGCGCACGGCGGCGATGCTCACCACCTTCAACGAGATTGACATGAGCGCTGTCATCGAACTGCGCAAACGTCATCGCGATCAGTTTCGCGAGCGCCACGGCGTCGGGCTCGGCTTTATGTCATTTTTCACGAAAGCGGTTATCGGCGCACTGAAAGCCTTTCCGCTGCTCAACGCCGAAATCCGCGGCGACGAGATCATCGTCAAACACTACTACGACATCGGCATTGCCGTCAGCACCGACGAGGGGCTGGTTGTGCCGGTGTTACGCGACGCGGATCGCCTCAGTTTTGCCGAGATCGAGCGCGGCATCGAAGAACTGGCGCGCCGCGCCCGCGAGTCGAAACTGACCATCGCCGATCTGCAGGGAGGAACCTTCACCATCACCAATGGCGGCATCTTCGGCTCATTGATGTCAACGCCGATCCTCAACGCGCCACAGGTCGGCATCCTGGGCATGCACAAGATCCAGGAGCGTCCCGTCGCGCTCAACGGGCAGGTCGTTATTCGCCCGATGATGTACGTCGCCCTTTCCTACGATCACCGCATTGTTGACGGGCGCGAGGCGGTGTCATTCCTGGTGCGGGTCAAAGAACTGGTGGAAGACCCGGAGCGACTGTTGCTGGAGGGGTGATGTGTCGGCGGCGAACGTTCTGCTCAGAACGTTCGCTGTCTGTCACCAGAGAATCTGCGCAACCGCAACCAGAAACAGGAGTTGCACGATCACCGAGGCGCCCTGGAGCAGACGCGCGCCAAGCGGCAAACGCTGGTACAGCGCCAGACCGACCGCGGCGTTGAACAGACTGAGACCGAACGCTGCCAGCGGCAAAAAGAGGGTCTGATGGCGTGGACGCAACTCGGCGAGTTCGCCGGTTGCGTCGAAGCGCATCTCCACCAACGGCGCGAGCGACGGATAGGCGACAGCAATCAACCCCAGCGCCAGCAGATTGATCGTCACTGCCGCCACGACCAGCGCCAGCACAGTTCCATCACGCCAGAACGCATAGTGAAACGCCCGGCTGTAACCGAGCGACGGCTGCATCGGCAGAGTAGCGCCCAGATTGCGGCGCTGCTCGAGGTCCTGGACGAAGGCTTCCGGGTCTTCCGGCGATAGCGCGTAGGCGGCATCCGCCGTGTAGACAATCAGGCATTCGCCCGGCGGCTGCGTCGCATACAGATAGAGCGGCGCTTCGCTGGCAAACGCGCGCCCCCAGTATGTGCCCACGCGCTGAAGAATGCCAAGCGGCAGAAATACCGGACCGGCGCCGAGGTCGATCGTGACGATCCGTTCCAGCGGAATGATTGCCTGATTACCTGCCCAGCGGATGTACAGCCCATTACGGTCGATGTCGTAGGTCAGCGTCAGAGCTGCGATCAACCGATGCGTCAGCCATATCGCTGCGAGCAGGCTGATAATCAGCAACAGCAGCAGGCCAAACGCGCCAATGTCGATCTGCCACTGCTCCGGGCTGCCGCTAAGGCGGCGAACCAGCCCGATCACAGCCAGGGTCACGCCGCCGAGCGCGAGGATCAGCAGACCGAGCGCAATCCATCGCCCGCGGGCAGCCCGTGGTTTCCAACGTCTCATAGTTGTATGCGCTGCGCTCCGCTGCTCACTTCTGGCACAGACCTTTGAGGTCGCGGCAACGTGTGTTCAGAGGACGCAAACCTTTCCGCCAGCAACGACCGCTGGCATAGCGACATGTGCGACGCAGAGCTCAAAGGTCCAAGACGTCTTCGACCCTCCCATGAGCACGGGCGAGCGAACCGCTTGTCCCTGCGCACCTTTCCACCTCGCACCTCGCACCTCGCACCTCGCACCTCGCGCCGCAGTCAGCGCATAGGGAAGCGAAGAAACGAATGCGCGTCTCGCGCCTCGCACCTCGCACCTCGTGCCCCTCGCCTCGCGCCTCCCACCTCGCGCCCCTCGCCTCGCGCCTCGCACCTCCCACCTCGCGCCTCTCGCCTCGCACCTCGCACCTCGCGCCTCGCACCTCTCGTCTCGCGCCGCGCGCCGCGCCGCGGTCAGCGAATACGGAAGCGAATAAACGAATGCGCGCCTCGCGCCTCGCACCTCGCACCTTGCACCTCACGCCTCTCGCCTCCCACCTCGCGCCCCTCACCTCGCGCCTCGCACCGCTCGCCTCGCGCCCCTCGCCTCGCGCCTCACCCCTTATGGCATCGGGGTCGCAGCGGGCGTCCCCTGCACCGGAACCGCAGTTCCTGTCGGCGTTGGCGCCGTTCCGGGCGTTGCTGCGGGAACGCCGGTCGCAGTTGGCGTCGGCAATGGCGTTGGCGTCGGTTCGCCTCCCAATTCCACCGTCGGCAGCGGAGCGGGCGTACCGGTTGGCAGCGGCGACGGCGTCGGCACGAGGGTCGGGAAGCGCTGAACGCTGATCGCAGTGCGCTGTTCTTCAAGCCAGCGCTCAAACGCTTCCGACCGCGCCCGATCAATCTGCACTTCGCGCGAGTCAACCGTGCGGCGCACCAGTTGCACAACATGCCAGCCGAACGACGTGCGCACCGGACCAACAATCTCATTTTCGGCTGCATTTGCGATTGCCTGGACAATTGCCGGATCGATCTGCCTGCCATCAGTCGTTTTGCCGTCTTTATCGAACAATGGCAGTGTTCCGCCCGTCTCTTTCGTATTGAAGTCCTCAGAGCGTTCACGCGCAAGTTCTGCGAAATCGGCGGCCGCCCGCGCTTCCGCCAGTAGCGCTTCGGCTTCGGCGCGACGCGCAGCAAAGGCCCGTTCGCGCTCCTCTTCCGTTGCCGTGACGGGAACTGTTACTTTGAGCAGAATATGGCGCACCTCAATACTGCTCGGATCGGTGGTCGGCGTGAAGGCGGCGTCCGGAACCAGCCGCTCCTGCACCTTGCGCGTCAGAACCTGGCGCAGGAACTGGGAATACAACCCGCGCCGAAAATCGTCGATCGTCAGATGAATGCGACGTTGCGGATCGATACGCCGCATTTCATTGACATACTCATCATAAAGGCGCTGCAACGCCGTCTGTTGCCGGGAAAACGCCTCATCCGGCAACGGCGTTGGCGACGGAGTCTGGGTCGGCTCCGGCGTCGGCGACGGCGTTGGCGTTGCCGTAGGACCGGCAGGCGTCGGTGATGGCGTCCCTGGTCCGACTGTCGGTTCCTGTGTGCTGACAGGCGGCAAGGTCGGCGGCAGAACGGCTGTTGGCGTCACCGCATCGGCTGGCGGCGCAAAGTTGGGACCGTACAGATTGATGAATTCCTGCGCCACCTCGCCGTCGGTCACCTGAATGCCGAACCGGGTCTGCGCTCCCTGGCGGATCAGTTGCAGATCGATCCATTGCTGCACCAGCGCATCATCAACCGGCTCATCGCGCGCAGCGGCGGCCTGAGCGTCGATCTGTGGAATCTGATCGAGGAACTGCTGGGCAAATTGAGGACCGAACGTGGCCAGATAGAGACTCTGCGCAATCGAGCGCGCCGCCTCGCCCCGGCGTTCCGCCTCGTACTCGCCGCGCGTCAGCGTCACATCGCCGACCTGCGCCACCGGACGACCCGGCAGCCAGACCCGGTCATAGATCAGACCGGCGGCGAGCGCAATCAGCGCAAGCGCCACAACCACTGCCGTACCGATGATCACGGTACGCTGGCGGCGGCGCTCAATTTCGCTGCGACGCAGATGGCGGCGAGCGGGGGCTGGCGGGCGCGCACCTGTCGGGCGCGGCGGCTGCGGTTTCCGTTGGTTGGATGTCATAACATGGCAGACCCGACACACAAGAGTCGCCGCGGTTCATTCGCCCTGCTGCGTTGCGCAGTGGCGGGGAACGAACCGGGCGGTTCTGCGGGGAATAGTTGCACGATTACTTATGAGCGCATATGCGCTGCAACAAATGGAAGCAACGCCATATGGCGCGCCCGCTTGATAGCCACCGTGAGCGAACGCTGATGACGCGCACACACACCGGTACGGCGGCGCGGCAGAATCTTGCCGCGTTCGGACATGCAGCGCTGCAAACGCTTGACATCTTTATAATCCACGACGCGGATCTGATCTGCGCAGAACATACAGACCTTGCGTCGGGCGCCGAAGCGGCGGCGGGTCGCGCTGGCGCTGCGACGAGCCTGATCGTCAGTCACAAGAAACCTCTCCTGAAGCGCTAAAACGGAATATCCTCATCACCTATCGAAAGATCGTCCTTCGTCTGTTGCCCGCGCGCTGGCGGACGGTGATCGGGCGGATGGTAAGGCGGCTCATCGCTGTAGTGCGACGCCTCGCGCGGACCACGGCTGTCGAGCATGATCATATCACTCGCCACCACCTCGGTGCGATAGTGCATCACGCCGTTCTGGTCCTCCCAATGGCGAGTCTGGAGACGCCCTTCGATATAGACGCGACTGGATTTACGCAGGTGTTCGTGGCAGATCTCAGCCAGTTTGTTCCACGTCACGACGTTGAACCACTCTGTTTCCTCGTGCAATTCGCCGCTGCCATCCTTCCACTGCCGTCCCGTGGCGACGCTGAACGTCGTGACAGGGCTGCCGCCCGGCGTGTAGCGCATCTCCGGGTCCTTGCCGAGACGCCCGATGATCATCACCTTATTCAGATCCTTCGCCATTGTTCGTTCCTCTCCCCTTCATAACGAACCAGCGCCCATCAGTCTTCGTCGGCTTCGTCATCCTCCCCGACGTCCTCCTCGTCCAGATCTTCGTCCTCCTCAAACTCATCTTCCTCGAGTTCCTCGTCCTCGATTTCCGCACCATCGAGTGACTCGACCGGTGCAACTGCGGCAGGCGCCGCGCCGCGCGTTTCGACCAGCGTCAACAGATAGCGCAGCACCGACTCGTTAAGTTTGAGCAGACGTTCGAGCTCAGCGACGCGATCCGTCGCCATCTGGAAATGCATCAGCACGTAGTACCCCTCCGTAAACACCCGTCGACTCGCCTCGCCTTCGACGTAGGCACGGATCGGGTAGGCAAACTTCCGCCGCCCCCACGGCGGCGCGTGGTTGGTGGCTGTGATGATGCCGCCAAGATTGGTGATCGCTTGAGAGACCCGCTCGATGGTGTTGCTGATCTCCTCGTCGCTAATTCGTATTGGGGGAATAATGAATAATAGTTCGTAGTCACGACGACGCTCGCGCATTGATCCTCCTCTGGTCACAGGCCCTCTTTGTCAGACCCCGCACCATGCGCGGCGGTGCGGGCGCAAGAGAGCAGAAGCATTCTTCAGTTGCAGACGGCGATTATAGCACAGACCTGGCGGACTCGCAACGTCGCTTGACAACCCGGGCGCACTCATAGAACCGTTGCTCATCACCTGCCGTTAACCCGCCTCCCTGGACCTGGACAGCGTAAGGGCGGGTCTCAGACCCGCCCTTACGCTCTGCTGCCCTGCCACTCTCGCCCATCGCTGTCGCTTCGCGCTTTGGGGGCGCGGTTTCGCCCGCCCTTGCGCTCCGCCGCCCTGCTCCAACCACGTCCCGAGTGCAGACAACATGGACAGCGCGCCCAATCGCTCGCACCAGTCGCCTGATGTCATACTCAGGTCCCGACAACCCATCCGAGTCGTGGTACACTTCGTTCTATACACAGCAAAATCGTTTTCAGCCAGAAATAAGGACTATGAGCGACGCAGAACGTTCTTCTCTCCGCATTCTGGGCATTTTCGCCCATCCTGACGACCCGGAGTTCAGCATGGGCGGCAGCGCCGCTCTCTGGGCGGATGAAGGGCATGAGGTCTACTACTGTATCGTGACCGACGGTTCGGCGGGCAGCAATGATCCGAACCAGGATCTGCGCGAATTGGTGCGCATTCGTGAAGAAGAACAACGCGCCGCCGCCTGTGTGCTTGGGGTGCGCGATGTTTTTTTCCTTGGATACAAAGACGGCGTGCTTGAACCGACGCTCGAGTTGCGCCGCGAACTGACGCGCCTGATCCGCCGTCTCAAGCCGGATCGCGTCGTCTGCGGCGATCCAACCGCATTCTTCCATGGCGGTGAGTACGTCAACCACGCCGACCACCGCGCCGCCGCCGAGGCCGCCGTCGCCGCCGTGTTTCCCAGCGCCCCGACGCGCCCGATATTTCCGGAACTGCTTGCCGAAGGGCTGGAGCCGCATCAGGTCAAGGAGTTGTACATCACCACCGATCAGGCGGGACCGCATACCCTGTATGTGGACATTTCATCCACGATTGAGCGCAAGATCGAAGCGTTGCGTCGCCACGCCAGTCAGGTGCAGGTCGGCGACGGGCAGTGGCTGCGCGATTGGGCGGCGGAAACCGGCAAAGCCGCCGGGCTGGCGTATGCCGAGGCGTTTCGCGTCGTGCGCCTGGCGCGCGAGCATCAGGACGGGTCATAATCTGCGGTTGCAAAGATGTGTCCGTGCTGCGAGAATAACGATAGACGTTTGCCATCATCTGAACACACAGGAGCGCTCCCATGCTGGTCGGCGAACGCATGTCTGCCCCGGTCATCACGCTGGAACCGAAAACCCCTGTGTCGGACGCGCTGATGCTGTTCCGGGAAAAGCGCATCCGACGCGCCCCGGTGATTGCTCACCATCGTCTGGTGGGCATCGTCGCCGAGCGCGACCTGCTGTTTGCGTCCCCCTCGCCGGTTTCCTCGTTGAGCGTGTGGGAAATGCACTATCTGCTGAGCAAACTGACAGTTGATGAGGTGATGACCCGCGAGGTGATTACGGTCACGGAGGACACCCCAATCGAGGAGGCGGCGCGCATCATGGCGGATAAACGCGTTGGCGGGTTGCCGGTGATGCGCGGTCATGAGGTCGTCGGGATCATTACCGAAACCGACCTGTTCAAGATCCTGCTGGAACTGATGAGCGTGCGCGAGCATGGCGTGCGGGTGACGGCGCTGCTCGACGATCGCCCCGGTATGCTCGCCCGGCTGAGCACTGCCGTCTTCCAGGCGAATGGCAACTTCATTTCATTCGGTCAGTTCGATAAGGAAGACGGGGCGCGCCTGATCACGTTCAAGGTCAGCGGCTTGAGCCTCGATCGGGTGAAAGAAGTGATTGCGCCGATTGTCAAACAGGTGTTCGACATTCGTGAGGTGTAATTTCACCAACCGGAAAACAGCGTTTTCATGCGCATCAGGAGCCAGACATTTCCTTCCACGCGGTAGCGCCTGAGCAGATACGCCAGCGTTCCGTCGAGCCGGCCATAGCAGATGGAAAGCCACACGTCCGAGGGGGTGTGAATTGTCACATCGGGCGTGTGGAAGATGCCTTCGCAAAACAGACACTCGCCATCAGCGATGTGCAGATAGTAGTCGCCCGGCTCGGCGCCGGTGATGCGAAACTGAATAACGGCGCGCAATCCGCGCGCTGCCCGCGCGTTGAACGCCAGCGGCATGCCACGGATGACGTCGCGACAGGTGAGATTAGCAGGAGGTTTCACAAGACTCCTCACCTCTTGCCGCTCGCCTCGCGCGCACACGCCGCGCACCAGAGCGCGCAGTTCTGCGCCGACCAGCGCCTGCCGCCACGACGCGGATCGACCAGGTAGTAGACTTCAAGGGGAACGCCAGCGATGCCGCAGCGCTCGCACCTGCCCTGCGCCCGACGATAGACGCGCCAGTTGAAGCGCGGCAGATGCACGTCGAGCGCCAGATGCACAGTCAATCCAACAGCAAGCGGACGGAGCGGAGACCAGAGGATCGCTGCAAGCCAGATCAGCGGCAGCGTCACCTGCGGCTCGTGCGCCGCCGAACGCAGCGTTCCATAGCGTGGGCGCGTGTCGCCCCGACGAGGAGGTCGGTGACGCCGCCGGTCATAGCGCAGCGCGCCAACCGGGTTCCAGTCGCCGCTGCGCAGCGCGTACAGCAGAAAATGATCAATGTCCAGCGCCACGCCGCCAAGAGTCGTAAGCGCAGCGCGCAATGGCGAGCGCGGGAAGAGCGCCAGACCGGTGGCTGCAGCCGCCAGAAGGTGGTTGCGAAAACGCACGATATGCTCGCTCTCTATGCCCACCCCAGATCGTCAGGTCCCGACGAACTCTTTTTCAATGTGGAAGATGTTTCCTCCTCCTCATCGGCGCCCTCTTCTTCGCCCTTCTCTTTGCGCTGCAATTCCTCTTCCAGCATCTCGTCAACCATCTCATCCCAGTCGTCGCCAGCTTCTTCGCCGAGTTCCTTCCCCAGTTTCTTCGCCCAGCGCGCAATCGAGCGCGGGTCGTTCTCGTCGAGACCGGCGAGCATCGAGGGGTCGGCGAGCGCTTCAATGCGTGACTCTTCGGATTTGAGCACCGCCACACGCGAAATCGCGCGGCGCACGTCTACGGCGCCGCAGCGCGGGCAGGCAAGCCCTTCGGGATCGCGGAACCCGTATACCAGTTTCTGGAAACGTCCATTGCACTGCGGGCAGAGATACTCGTAGATCGGCATGACTACGCCTCCTCTGGCGTTTGTGGTTCAGTTGACAATTTCGCGCGCTTCGCCAGTGCGGCGCGCAGACGCTCAATTTCTGCCTCCAGTTTCGCGGCGCGGGCTTCCGCCGCCAGTCGCGCCGCCTCTGCCGCCAACCGCGCCTGCGACTCAGCCAGCAACTCACGCTCGGCAGCCAATCGCGCTGCTTCGGCTGCGCGCCGCGCCAGCACTTCTTCATCCGACGTCGGCAGACGCTCACCCGTTTGCGAATTGTACAACCGCAGGATCGAGTCTTCCTGGCGCAGTTCCAGGTTCAACGCTTCGCTGCGCAGGGGGAACGTCTGTATGCGCTCATACACGCCATTGACCAGCCGAAAACCCTGCAGTTGCGGGTCGAGATAATCGCCGTCCGGATCAAAGATAAAATATTCCGGCACCCCCAGCGCAGCGTAGATCGCTGGCTTGCGCTCACGATCATCCTTCTGCGTACGCTTTGAGGTAATCTCGATGACCACATCCGGCACGCGTCCGCCTTCCTTCCAGGTTTGAAAGATGCGACGGCGCCGTTGTGGCACTCCCAGGACGACGAACACATCGGGCGCAACGACGGCGCGCGGGTTGCCCTCTTCGTAGTAGATGAACAGGTTGCCTGCCACGTAGGCGATGGTCGAACTCAGGAACCACTTCAGGGCGAAAATAAGATCGGTCATCAGATCGCGGTGCAGGTCGGTCTCCCCCATGGGTTTGCCGTCGCTCTCCGGGTAGTGGACGCGCCGGGGGCGAATGGGTCGTTCCAGCGTCGTCATGGCTACACCTTCCTTCACGACTGCTTGAGAGCGCGAATTGCCAGCGGCAGACGCGGCAGCAGGTCGCCGGCGAGCGCCCCCATATCGCCGAGTTCGTCGCGCACCAGGCGACCGGCGGCGCTGTGGAGGTAGACGCCGAGCGTGGCGGCGTCGAACGGCTTCAGCCCCTGCGCCATCAGACCGGCAATGGCGCCTGCCAGCACATCGCCAGTTCCGGCGGTCGCCAGCGCCGGGTTGCCGCCATCATTCACGCGCACCCGCCCTTCCGGGTCGGCGATGACCGTGGTTGCGCCCTTGAACACAACAATCTGTTTCCAGCGTGCAGCAGCGTCCTTCGCCACATCAACCGGATGGTCGGCGATCTGATCGACGCCAAGCAGGCGCCGCATCTCGCCGGGATGCGGCGTCAGCACGCACCTGCCGCGCGGCAGACGATCCCAGATTGCGCCGGGTGAAACATCCGCTGTTTCAGGGTGATGGATCAAATCCGCCAGGATGTTCAACCCATCAGCGTCAATGACGGTGAACGGCAGTTCCGGTCGCTGTTTCACGGCAGCCTTCTCACTTCCGGCTGTGGCGATGCGAAACCCGATCTGCCCGCGATGGCGCGGCGATTGCAGCCCAAGCAACCGCTCGAAGAAGGCGCGCGTCGCCTTTTCGCGCCCCAGACCCGGACCAACCAGCAGCGCCTGATAGTCGCCGAGGATGGCGAGCAGGTCATCGGCTGCGGCATCGCCAGGCGTCCCCCATTCGGCTTCGGGCAGCGGGTGAAGCGTGACTTCGGGGATGCGACCCGGACCGTACAGTTGACTGCGCCCGACGGCAAGGGTCACCAGGCCGGCGCCGACGCGCGCTGCGCCAGCGCTCGCCAGCGCCGCCGCGCCGGGATAGTTGACCGATCCGGCGACCACCAGCACCTTCCCAAACGTGCCCTTGTGCGAGTCCAGCGGACGAGACGGCAGGAGCGCACGCGCCAGTTTCGCGTCGATCAATTCGGTCATAATGCCCTCCAGGTCGGCTGGCGAAAGACCGATATCGACGCTGCGCAGTTCGCCAGCATACGCGCGCGCCGGGTAGAAGATCAACCCGCGTTTGAGCGGACCAGTTGAAGCGGTCAGATCGGCGCGCACTGCATCGCCGAGCAAAGCGCCGCTGTCTGCGTGGACGCCGGTGGGAATATCCACTGCGATCACGAAGGGCCGGTTTGCCCGGTCGCGCTGCGCAGTCACTGCATTCAGCGTCGCAATGATCGTCGCCAGTTCGCCTTCAACCGGGCGATTGGCGCCATACCCAAGCAGCGCGTCAATCACCAGATCGCTTTCGGCGAGCGCGGCGCCCAGCGCCTGACCATGCGGATCGTCGGCGGAGCGCATCTCGGGGATGGCGCGTTCGCGGCACAACCGCCAGTTGTCATCACCGGCGGCATCGCTCCGCCGCCAGAGGTAGAGCGTGACCCGTGCGCCAGCGTCGTGCAGCAGGCGCGCCGCCACCAAACCATCGCCGCCATTGTTGCCGGGACCGACCAGCACCAGCGCGCGACGGCCGGCGGGGCTGCCGAGCACATCGAGCGCGACCCGCGCCACCCCGGCGCCCGCCTGTTCCATCAAGCCCGACCATGTCGCGCCGCGAGCGACTGCCGCTTCTTCGATGGCGCGCATTTCTCCCGCAGTGACGATCCTGGCCATCGTTTCGAGAACGCGCTTACTTGATTCGTTCAATATACTCGCCGGTGCGCGTATCGACCCGCACATAATCGCCCTGATTGACGAAGGCGGGCACCGAAATGACCGCGCCGGTCTCGAGCGTGACCTGCTTGTTGACGTTGGTCGCCGTATCGCCACGCACTGCGACGCTGGCTTCCGTTACCTGCAACGTCACGAACAGCGGCGGCTCGACCCCCAGGATCTTGTTGTCGTCGTAGAACAGGACGTCGGCCATTTCGTTTTCCTTGAGGAACTTCGCCGGCTCGCCGATCAGGTCTTCCGACACTTCGACCTGCTCAAACGTCTCGGTATCCATGAAGTGATAGACGTTGCCTTCGCGGTAGAGGAACTGCATCGGGCGCTTTTCGACGCGCACGATCTCAATTTCGGAACCGGCGCGCACCCGCTCTTCAATCGTTTTGCCTGTCTCCAGGTTCTTCAGTTTCATGATCACCATTGCGCGCCAGTTGCCGGGGGCGTGGTGGTAGAACTCCATCACGCGGTGCAGCTGGCCGTTGTAGCGGATGATCATATTCGTGCGCAGATCTGATGTGGTCGCCATACTCCTGATCTCCACAGAAAGCGCCGCTCGCCCCTGAGCGGCGCCGCATTAATCGGCTGATACACGATATATGTCAATTATAGCACAGGACGTATACGATTGTGTTCATCCAAAATCCCCTTCTCACGCCGCCAGCGACGCCCTCGCGCCATCTTCGAAATCGGATAGAATAAGCCGCGCTTTCCGCCTGTCATCGAAGGAGAAGGTCATGAACGCCGCAACATCTGCACGCATCGTCATCGATGAAGAACGAGTTATCGACCGTATCTCGCCGTTCTTGTTCGGCGGATTTATCGAACACATGGGGCGTTGCGTCTATCAAGGCGTCTTCGACCCCGGCTCGCCGCTGGCGGACGATCAGGGGTTCCGCACCGACGTTCTGGCGGCACTACGCGAACTGAACCCGCGGATCATTCGCTACCCCGGCGGCAATTTTCTCTCTGGCTATCACTGGCGCGACGGGGTGGGACCGGTCGAGCAGCGTCCGCGCCGCCGCGAACTGGCGTGGCAATCGATTGAAACAAACCGCTTCGGCACGCACGAGTTCATCACCCTGTGTCGCATGCTCGGCGCCGAACCAATGCTCGGCGTAAACCTGGGGACCGGCACAATTGAGGAAGCTGGTGCATATGTCGAATATTGCAACGCACCATCCGGCACAATGGAAGCCGATCGGCGAATCGCCAACGGCGCGCCGGAACCGTTCGGCGTGCGTTACTGGTGCCTCGGCAATGAGATGGACGGTCCCTGGCAGATCGGTCATATGGATGCGCACGCCTACGCCGTCAAAGCGCGTGAAGCCGCCAAACTGATGAAATGGCACGATCCGTCGATCCGCCTGACGCTCTGCGGTTCATCGAGCAGCGGTATGCCGACGTATCCCGAATGGGATCGGATTGCGCTCGAAATCTGCTGGGAGTATGTCGATTTTCTGTCGCTCCACTTCTACGCGGGCAACCGTGACAATGACACCGACAGTTACCTGGCGCTGGCGCGTCAGTTCGAAGAGCATCTCGACACGCTCGCCGGAACGCTGCGTTACGTCAAAGCGAAACTGCGCTCGAAGCACAACGTTTATCTGAGTTGGGACGAGTGGAACGTGTGGTACAAAGACCAGACAACGCAGGGGGAATGGCGCGAAGCGCCGCACCTGATTGAAGAGGTGTACAACCTGGAAGATGCGCTGGTCGTTGCGCAGTGGCTGAATGTGTTCCTGCGGCGCTGTGATGTGCTGAAGATCGCCTGTCTGGCGCAACTGGTCAATGTCATTGCGCCAATTCTGACCCGTCCTGACGGGATGCTGCGCCAGTCGATCTTCTATCCGTTCGCACTTTTCAGCCGTTATGCCCACGGCGATTCGCTCGATCTCCTCGTTCAGTCGCCAACATATCACACTCGCGCCTTCGGCGAGCAGCCCCTGATCGATGCAGCAGCCAGCTACGACGCCGAATGCGGCAGGGGCGCCGTTTTTGTGGTGCATCGCGGACAACGCGCGCCGCTGACGGTCAACTTCGAGTGGCGGGGACGTTCGCTGCAACGCATCACGCATATCTATCAGGTATCCGGCGCTGATCCCAAAGCCGCCAATTCCTTCGACCATCCCGATGTCGTCTGCACGCGCGAGTTGCCCGGCGCCCCGGTTGTCGACGGTCGGTTCAGCCTCAATGCGCCTCCCCTGTCATTGACAGTGGCAGTGGTTGAGGCGTCCTGATGCTAAAGACGGGCGCTATGCGCAACTTTGCCTTCACGGTTTGTCGTGCCCACTCCCCCATGCTACAATATCTTGTAACGTGAGATCCACGCATTTGCAAATATCGCCAGTTGACCGTCCACAAACAGCAGCGCCACTATGACGCGACAAACTGCACATCGCTATATTGTGACGGATGATCGAATCTTGAGCGGTGAGCCGATTATCCGTGGCACACGGACCCCGGTCCGTGCGATTGTCGAACTGTGGCGACAGGGGATCCCCCCTGAGAGCATTCCTGTCCACTTGCCCCACCTTACGCTTGCTCAGGTCTTTGACGCGCTCAGCTACTACAGCGATCATCAGGACGAGATTAATGCTTACATCGAACGGAATCAAGTCCCGGACGAGCTCGTCGATCCATTAGTGCGGACTTTGTGAAACGCCTCTTTATTGAACTCTATCTTGACGAGGATGTCGACGTATTAGTAGCTACTTTACTGCGCGCTCGCGGCTTCGTTGTGATCACCACCCTCGAGGCCGGGCAGCTAGGGAATGATGATGTCAGTCAGTTGAGATATGCGGTTAGCCAGAAGAAAACGCTTGTCACTCATAACCGCGCCGACTTTGAGTCCCTGGCACAGAGCTATTTCACGGCGGGACAACCACATTACGGCATCATTATTGCAGTTCGTCGCAATCCGCATGAACTGGTCCGCCGCTTACTGGTGATCCTCAATCGCGTCACTGCGGACGAGATGGAAAACCAACTGCGCTACATCTAGACAGCGAAGACGGAGAGCAATAGCGACTGATTAATAAGGGGATCCTGTGCGGGCGACGCCGTGATTTCAGGGAAGAGCTGCCACGGTTGCCAGAAATCCTCTTGACAGATGCCCTCAACCTCATTAGGATGATTTACACAATCAGAAGCATCTCTGGTTGTGTACTCAGTACAAACTGAGTGGCGGCTGCACAACGGTGTGCAACTCAACGAGGAGGGCGACCGATGAGTTACCGGGAACATGCGCCATACGGACCGGTTGTGGTCTGTGACTGTTGTGGAAGCATCGGCGCGATCGGCGACCGTGACTGGCGTCAGGTGCGCGGCAGCGGCATCGAGGACGCTATGCATCTGTGTCAGGCATGTCGGCGGCGCGCTGTGTGGTGCGAGGTGCATCAGACCTACCATTTGCCCGAGACGTTGCATCGCCGACCATGCGCTGCATGCGGCGGACTATTCACTGCCCAGGTGGCGTGGGGTCTCGAATTCTGTCCATCGTGCCGTCGTGAACGCGGCATTGTCGTGACGGCGCCAGCGCCAACCGATACCAAACATACCGGGTGGCGCGCATGGTCCTGGCTCTTC
>JANWXL010000394.1 GCA_025055265.1 Roseiflexus sp. | reverse complement strand
GAGGCGCGAGGCAAGAGGCAAGAGGCGAGCAGGCAAGAGGCGCGAGGCGCGAGGCGCGAGGCAAGAGGCAAGAGGCGAGCAGGCAAGAGGCGCGAGGCGCGAGGCGCGAGGCAAGAGGCAAGAGGCAAGAGGCAAGAGGCGCGAGGCGAGCAGGCAAGAGGCAAGAGGCAAGAGGCGCGAGGCGCGAGGCGAGCAGGCGGGCAGACACGAGCAATCGGCTAAGCGTTTCCACTCACGTATGCGCCGATGTATTCGTTCACGCGCCCGTCCAACCACGGAGACCCAGAGGGCGCAGAGACCAGACGTCACATGTTTAACGTCGAACATTGGACGTCGGTACATTCGTCTATCCGCTTCCCCCTTCGCTTATTCGTTTCCCCATTCGTTTATTCGTTTCCCATTCGTTTCCCCATTCGTTTATTCGTTTCCCATTCGTTGACCCTATTCGTTGACCCCCATTCGTTTATTCGCTTATGCGTTCCTCCATTCGTTGACCCATTCGTTTATTCGTTTCCCCATTCGTTGACCCATTCGTTACCCCCATTCGTTTATTCGTTTCCCATTCGTTGACCCATTCGTTTATTCGCTACCGCCACTCGTGGAGACATCGATGCTGCTATAGCACTGCATAGCTCCTGATCTTTAGTATAATTGTCTCATCTATCGTTGCAGCAGGCATCAACAAAGAGGACAATAATGAACAATCGCCTCCTTACAACACTCGCCATCATCCTGCTCTCCGTGATCGTCGCCGGTTCACCCGCACTGGTGTCATCTTCCACACCTCCAGCCACCCCTCAATTCCTGACCATCGCCGCACAGTTGCAGGGAGATGCACCATGCGTCTATCGTCCGTCGACGCAGCGCTTCTTGTGCGACACGGTGCGCAATGGCGGCGACGCCGAGTTCACCGTCGCATTTGGCGAGGCTTCAGATACGCCGCTTCTGGGTGACGTCAATGGGATCGGTCGTGATGTCGCCTGCGTCTATCGCCCATCGACACAGCGCTTCTTCTGCGACGCAGCGCGCGATGGCGGTCTTGCCGAGTTCGAGGTCTTCTTCGGCGCTCCCTCGGATATTCCGCTCCTGGGAGATGTCGATGGCGACCGGCGTGATGAACCGTGCATCTATCGCCCGTCGACGCAACGCTTCTTGTGCGACACAGCGCGCAATGGCGGTGACGCAGAGTTCGCAGTCTTCTTTGGCAACCCCTCAGATATTCCGCTCTTGGGAGATGTCGATGGCGACCGGCGCGACGAACCGTGCGTCTTCCGCCCGTCGACGCAACGCTTCTTGTGCGACACGGCGCGCAATGGCGGTGACGCAGAGTTTACCGTTGCGTTCGGCATCTCCACAGACATCCCGCTACTGGGAGACGTTGACAGCGACGGGCGCGATGAGCCGTGCGTCTTCCGCCCGTCGACACAACGCTTCTTGTGCGACACGGCGCGCAATGGCGGCAACGCGGAGTTTGAAGTCTCATTCGGCGTTGCTTCAGATATTCCGCTCATTGGCTCTCTCGGTCAGCCCTTTGGCGTCGTTCTGCCCCTTGTGGTACGATAAATTTCGGCAGTCTACGGCGCGCTTTGGTTGCCCTATCGGCGCCTGATTGCTCAAAAAGGTTGACACGAGGACGCAAAGCCTTGCAATCAACAGGTGACGACTCTGCGACTTCGCGCCTTCGTGTCAGCCCTTTGAAGAGCTTTTGAGTGCCAACGCATTTCCGATAAGAAAGACAAGCCATTATCGGCGACTTCATACGCAGAGTCTTTGTGCCTTGGCGCCTTTGTGTGCGCTTATTTGATAAGGTATGACCTTCAGCGCCTCTACCACATGTTGAGACTGATCGAGGAGTGGTTTGCGCGCCGCGGATGGACGCCGTTCCCCTTTCAGCGCGAGGTATGGCAGGCGTACCTGGCAGGCGAAAGCGGTCTGATCCATGCCACCACTGGCGGCGGGAAAACGTATGCCGCCTGGCTAGGACCGCTCGCCGAATGGCTGGCGCACGCGACATCGGAGCGCACCACGCCTGCGTTGCGCGTGCTGTGGATCACGCCGCTGCGCGCACTCGCCGCCGATACAGTCGAGGCGTTGCGAGCGCCGCTTGATGATCTCGGCGTGCCCTGGCAGGTCGAGGCGCGCACCGGGGATACATCCGCCGCCGTGCGCGCCCGTCAGCGTCGTCGCCTGCCGACGGCGCTGGTCACCACCCCTGAGAGCCTTTCACTCTTGCTTACCCAACCCGAGTGGCGCGATCTGTTCGCCGATCTGCGGCTGGTCGTCGTCGATGAGTGGCACGAACTCCTCTCGACCAAGCGCGGCGTGCAGGTCGAACTGGCGCTGGCGCGGTTGCGCAGGATGCGCCCCGATCTGCGAATCTGGGGACTCTCTGCAACGATGGGGGATCTGGACGCGGCGCTGGATGCCTTGATCCCTAGAACTGGCGATCAACCGCTGCACGCCAGGATTGTGCGCGGTCTGCTGCCCAAACCAATTGTGATCGAGACGCTGTTTCCTGACGCCATCGAGCGTTTTCCGTGGGCTGGGCATCTGGGATTAAGGCTGCTGCCACAGGTCGTGGCGACGATCGAGCAGGGCGAAACGTCGCTGGTGTTCACCAACACGCGCTCTCAGGCTGAAATCTGGTATCAGGCGCTGCTGGATGCGCGCCCTGATTGGGCGGGAATGCTGGCGCTTCACCACGGGTCGCTGGATCGCGAGGTGCGCGAATGGGTCGAAGAGGCGCTGCGCGAACGGCGTCTGCGGTGCGTGGTATGTACATCCAGTCTCGATCTGGGGGTCGATTTCTCGCCGGTGGATCAGGTCATTCAGATTGGCAGCCCGAAGGGAGTGGCGCGCCTGTTGCAGCGTGCAGGACGCAGCGGTCACCGTCCCGGCGCGGTCAGCAAGGTGACGTGCGCGCCAGCAAGCGCGCTGGAGTTGATCGAAATCGCGGCAGCGCGCGATGCGATTGCGCAGGAGCGGCTCGAAGCGCGCCCGCCGCTGGAGTCGCCGCTTGATGTGCTGGTGCAACATCTGGTCACCTGTGCGCTGGGAGGCGGGTTCGCCGCCGATGAGCTGCTTGCCGAAGTGCGATCCACCCGCGCCTTCCGCCGTCTGAGCGATGCCGAGTGGCAGTGGGCGCTCGATTTTGTGGTGCGGGGAGGCGCATCACTGCGCGCCTACCCGGAGTTTCATCGAGTCGTGGAACGTGATGGGCGCTATGTTGTGACAAATGATGCCGTTGCGCGTCGTCACCGGGTCAGTATCGGCACTATCGTGAGCGAGACGGCGCTGAAGGTGCAGTACGCGCGCGGCGGAACGCTTGGCACAGTCGAGGAATCCTTCGCTGCGCGGTTGAAGCCAGGGGACATCTTTTTCTTCGCCGGGAAGGCGCTCGAATTCGTGCAGTTGCGCGATACGACAGTCTTCGTGCGCAAAGCGGAACGGCGCGAAGGCGTGACGCCGCGCTGGATGGGCGGGCGCATGCCGCTCTCCACCGAACTATCCCGCGCCATTCGCACGCGGATTGAAGAAGCGCGCAGCGGCGTCTTTCGCGGCGCTGAGATGGAAGCGGTGCGTCCGCTGCTCGAAGTGCAGTCGCGCTGGTCGCTGCTGCCCGGCGCCGATGAGTTGCTGATCGAGCGGGTGCAGACGCGGGAAGGGCATCACCTGTTTATCTACCCCTTTGAAGGACGATTAGTGCATGAAGGGATGGCGGCGCTGATTGCGTTTCGTCTCAGCCGCCTGCGCTCGATCACCTTTACCATGGCGATGAACGACTACGGCTTCGAG
Organism: Roseiflexus sp.; assembly: GCA_025055265.1. GTDB lineage: Bacteria > Chloroflexota > Chloroflexia > Chloroflexales > Roseiflexaceae > Roseiflexus. The sequence continues at coordinate 6,442 of JANWXL010000394.1, read as the reverse complement.
TTGCTCGCGCCGGAACCGGCGCCGCTTGCTGAGGCGCTCGGCGTAACGCTCGATACAGCGCAGGGTGCACAGCAATGGTCGATTGCTGGCGCCGGTGCGCCGCTCTTCAGCAGCGAGCGTCTGGCGGACGATATCCTTGCAAGCCTGAACGCCACCGAGATGGCAAAGCGCCAGTTCCGCGAAATTGCGCGGATCGCCGGTCTGGTCTACGAGGGATTTCCTGGCGAGAAGAGCGCACGTCAGATCCAGGCATCGAGCAGCCTGATGTACGACGTCTTTGCGCAGTACGACCCGGAGAACCGGTTGCTCGAACAGGCGCGGCGCGAGGTGCTGGAGCGCCAGTTGGAGCAGAGCCGCCTGGCAGCGGCGCTGGCGCGCATCGCAGCCGGGCGAATCACCGTGGTGAACACGCCGCGCCCGACGCCGTTCGCCTTTCCGCTGCTCGTCGACCGTTTGCGCGAAAGTCTTAGCTCCGAAAAACTGGCGGACCGGGTGCGTAAGATGCAACTGGCGCTCGAACGCGAGGCGGGAGGCGTTCAGTAAACGCCCGACTGGAGAGCTACCACGTTGATCGCTGCACCATTACCTGGAAAACAAAGATGCCGAAAATGATCAACGGCGTCATACGGCGCAGCCAGCGTAGCGCAATATCGTTCTGAACAATTTCATCGGCTGCGGGAAAATGCCGCGCCAGGTGGAGACATCCAAGCACCAGGACAACCATCGTCATCCAGAAGCTGCCGGTCATCATAAAGGCGAAACACAGCAATGCCGCCAGACCGATGATCGATAGGTAGATAGGCATTTCGCCTGCATCATCGCCCTGAGAGTTGCGGGGATCCATAAGGTTCACCTGTACCTGCGTTGGGAGTAAGCGTGTGTCACTCCAATCCAGTAGCCGGAAGGCGGCGAGGAGGTTGTACCGCCTGCAGTGTCTCTGTTCACAGGTATAATAGCATGAGGAAGATACAACCGCCATGATCAACGTTGTAACGAGTTGATTGCCAGATTGCAATCAACGATTCTTTGCGATCTTCGCAGGATGTGCTATGCGCTGGACAACCATCTTTCGTCTTGGATTAATCAATGTTGCTGTTGCGCTGACGGCAGTTCCGATCGAAAGCACGCTCAACCGGATCATGATCAGCGAACTGCGGCTGCCCGCCTCGCTCGTGGCGCTGCTGATCGCGCTGCCCTACGCTTTTTCGCCGGTACAGATCTGGATCGGGTCATTTTCTGATCGTCACCCGCTGTTCGGGCTGCGACGCACACCCTATACGGTACTTGGGCTGCTCCTGTGCGCTGGCGGATCGGCGCTCTCGCCGACAGCCGCTTTCGCAATGGCGGAGAACTTCTGGATAGGACTGCCGCTTGGTCTGCTGGCATTCGGCGCATGGGGAATGGGGTTCAACTTTGCGACGGTGTCGTATCTGTCGCTGGCGACGGATCTTTCTGGTGAAGAATACCGCGCCCGCACCGTTGGCGTCATGTGGTTCATGCTGATCGTGGGGGTCATCATCGCGGGTGTGAGCCTGTCGCGCATGCTGCGCGACTACACGCCAGCGGCGCTGTTTATGGCGTTCTACGTGGTCTGCGGCGTTGCGTTGCTGATCGGCATTGCTGCACTCTGGGGTCTTGAGGCGCGCAATGTTGAACCGACGACTTCTGAGCGACGCAGTTTCAGGCAGATGGTCGCTACCGTGGCAGGGACGCCGCAGGCGCGCCTGTTTTTTGTGTATCTGGTGCTGCTGCTGATCGCCATTCTGGGGCAGGACGTACTGCTCGAGCCGTTCGCCGCCGATGTATTTGGCGCACCGGTCGAAGTCACAACGCGCTACACATCGATCTGGGGTGCGGCATTGCTCGTCGGGCTGTTGACAACGAGTCCGCTGGCGCGGCGGCGCGGGAAACCGTTCGCCGCTGCCATCGGCGGTTCGCTGGTGGCGCTTGGCCTGGGATTGATTGCACTGAGCGGCATCCTGGGCATGCCGGTCATCTTCACGCCGAGCCTGATCATCTTCGGCTTTGGCAGCGGCGTCTCGACGGCAGCAAACCTGGCGCTCATGCTTGATATGACCATACCAGGGCAAATTGGCGCTTTTGTGGGCGCCTGGGGAGTCGCCAACTCTATGGCGCGCCTGCTGGGAACTGTGCTGAGCGGCGTGACCCGCGACATTCTGACGGACCTGTTCAATGACCGCATGCCCGGATATGTCATTGTCTTCCTGCTCCAGGCGGCTGCGATGGTGATATCGCTGACGCTGCTGCCGCGGATCAATATTGCGCGCTTCCGCCGCGAAGCGGCGCCTTCGACGCGCGAAATCGTTGCGCTTGCTGGCGAAGCGCAGGGGTGATGCAGCAGGGGGATTAGATTAAGGGTTGAAGGTGGGAAGGTTGAAGGTATGGGATTCACCTTTTCGTCATATGGTGGATTTGGAGTGCGACATACGATAGTAGTGCATCACAGATTATGCGATTAGACAGGGATGCACGGTTGATCGCCGACATTGTCTGGACATATAATGTGCAGAAATACGGCCTGAATCCCCCTGCGGCGCGCTCCAGCGCAGCCTCGCGCAGACCCTTGACATGTGGCATAAGTACAGAGGCGTCACATGGCGACACAGCGTTACTCCGTCACTCCTCATCCGATTGAAACCCTGCTGGCGTGGGTGAAGTCAGGTGAGATTGCGATTCCCGAAATCCAGCGCCCTTTTGTCTGGGATGCAACAAAAGTTCGCAATCTGCTTGACTCACTCTATCGGGGCTATCCCGTCGGCTATCTGATCACCTGGCGCAATCCAACGGTCAGACTTAAGGATGGTACACTGTCCACAGGCAAGCGCATCCTGATCGATGGCCAACAGCGAGTGACGGCGTTAATGGCTTCACTGCTTGGCTACTACGAGACGATACGCATTCAGATAGCGTTTCATCCTCAAGAAGAGCGCTTTGAAGTCGTCAACTCGGCTATTCGGAAAGATGTTGCCTGGCTACCGGATATTGCCGAGATTTTCGCGCCGCATACAAGCCTTTTCCAGCTTGTTGACGAGTATTGTACCAGAAACCCTGAATGTTTCTCGAGACTCTGTGTTTAAGACAATAGAGAAACTCCGAAAGATCCTTAACAATCATGTAGGGGTGATCGAGCTGAATGACGATCTCGACATCGAAACGGTCACGGAGATTTTCATCCGGGTGAACTCAGCAGGTGTTGAACTCTCGCAGGCAGATTTCGCCATGTCAAAGATTGCGGTTAATGAAAAGTACGGTGGTAATTTATTACGCAAAGCGATTGACTACTTTTGCCATGCTTCGGTAGCCCCAGAATTTTTGTCACAAATCGAGAGAAAAGACAAAGAATTTGCTCAATCCGAGTTCCTCCCAAGGATGCGATGGCTCAAAGACACAAACGACAATCTCTATGACCCTACATACACCGATATGCTTAGGGTAGCTTTTACCTCTGAGTTCCGCCGTGGAAGAGCAGTACTTCAAGGAGCTTATCGAACAGTGCCGCGGCGGGAAACGGAGATATGGCGCTATTACCGACGAAAAAGAACTTCGCGCCAACCTGCGCATGCACTGCATCCCAGAAATGATGCTTGACGGACCGGTGCCCGCGTATGAAGACTTTCTGGAAGCCCGGCGAAAACTGATGGCTCAGAAGATCAAGTCCTGGTTTGAGACATTGTAGTTCCTTCTGGCTGCTGGTTGCTACAATGGGCATTGGATAGGTATGTTCGTGGTTCTGGATGTCTAACAGGAAACCCGCCATGACCGAGACACCCCTGACGCTGCCACATCATCCGTTTGGTCGCACTGGCTTTCAGGTGACGCCGCTCTGCATTGGGTGCGCGCCGCTCGGCAATATGCCTGAAACGTTCGCTTACAGCGTCACCGAAGATCAGGCGATTGCAACGCTGCTCGAAGCCTTTCGCAGTCCGATCAATTTTCTCGACACCGCCGCCGCTTATGGCGATGGCGAAAGTGAACGTCGGATCGGCAAGGTCCTCCAGATGATCGGCGGATTACCCGCCGGTTTCGTGCTGGCGACAAAAGCCGACCGCGACCTGACAACTGGCGATTTCAGCGGCGATCAGATCAAACGCTCGGTCGAGCGCAGCCTGAAACTGCTTGGGCTGGATCGCCTTCAGTTTGTCTACATCCACGACCCGGAGCATACCACCTTTGAGAATGTCATGGGCAAAGGCGGTCCGCTAGAGGTCTTGCAGCGCTTTCAGGCGGAAGGGGTCATCGATCATATCGGCATTTCCGGCGGTCCAATCGACATGCTGATCCGCTACGTCGAAACCGGTGCGTTTATGGCAGTCGAGACGCACAACCGTTACACGCTGCTGAACCGATCAGCGGAACCGCTGCTCGACGTGGCGGTCAGCCGGGGGGTGGCGGTGGTGAATGCCGCGCCGTATGGCAGCGGCATTCTCGCCAAAGGACCGGACTCCTACGCACGCTATGCGTATCAGGACGCGCCGCCAGCGCTGGTGGATCGGGTGCGCGCCATGGCGGCGATCTGCCAGGAGTATGACGTTCCGCTGGCTGCTGCAGCGTTGCAGTTCTCGCTTCGCGATCCGCGGATCACCTCGACCGTTGTCGGTGTGAGCAAGCCGGAGCGCATCGCCGCCACCCTGGACCTGGCGCGCGTCCCCATCCCCGATGACCTCTGGCAACGCCTCGATGCTGTGGGGTTCGACATGAACGATCCGGAGGAGAACCGGTTCAAATAAGGCGAGAAGCAAGAGACGAGAGGCAAGAGACGAGAGGGGGGAAGGTGGAAGATTGCACGTAGAGACGTTGCACCGCACTGTCTCGAAGCGTTGCACGTTCAACGCGGCAGATAGGAAGATTACACGTAGAGACGTCGCATCGCACCGTCTCGAAGCGTTACACGTTACACGTTGAACATTCAACGCGGCAGATAGGAAGGTTACACTTAGAGACGTTGCACTGCAACGTCTCGAAGCCGTTGAACATTACGTATTGCAGGTGGCGACACGTCGAGGCGCGGCGCCGCTGCATCCGCCCGGAAGGTTGCAGGTGAGAAACCATCACCCCTCTGCGCCTCTGTGATTCAAAATAGCAGGAAGGAAAGGATAGGGGCGCACGGCCGTGCGCTCACATAGAAACATTGCATGCACCAAGTCATCAAACGCTGGCGCGCGCTGGAGACCGGCGCGCGTCGTTATCTTCTGCATCTGGCGATCCTCACGCTGAGCCTTTCGTTCGTGGCGTTGTACTACAACCTGGCAGTGCTGTCGCTCGGTTATTCCCGCGGCTTCCTCGGCATCCTGCAGACGGTCACGCAGGCGGTTGCAGCGCTGTTGAGCCTGCCGCTCTGGTTAGGCGTGCAGCGCCTGGGGTTGCGCACTGCGATTATGGTATCGGTGGCGCTGTATGCCGCTGGCATCCTGCTGTTCGCTGCATTCCCGCAGGCGGCGTTGCTGATCTGTTCCGCCGCACTCATGGGAATGGCGTCGGTGCTGATGCAGGTGACCGCTGCGCCGCTCATGATGCGCCTCAGCGACGACGCCACCCGCGATTACCTGTTCAGCGCCAGCGCTGCGGTCGCCATTGGACTGAGCGGCGTCGGCAACCTGAGCGCCGGGTTTCTTGCCGATGCGTTGGGACGAGCGCTCGGCGTCCCTGCCGATAGCAGCGTGACCTACCGTGCCGTGTTTGCGATTGCAGGTGTCGGGGTGCTGGCATCGCTTCCGCCGCTGCTGCTGATCCGTGAGCCAGGGCGCACACCAGCCCCGTCATCGCTGGAAAGCGCCGCCGCGCCGACAGATGAAGATGCACTGTTCAACAGCGCGCCGCCCTGGTTGGCATGCGCCCGGCAGTGGCTCAGGCGCCTGCCAGCGCCACTGCGCGCCCTGCTGCGCAAACCGGCGCTGGTGGTCAAACTGCTGCTGCCGCCGTTCCTGATTTCGTGGGGCGCCGCGCTGCTCATTCCATACCTCAACCTCTACTTCCGCGAGCGGTTCGGTCTTGACAACCGCGCGCTCGGCGCCCTCTTCGCCGGATTCGACGTGGCGACTGGTCTGGCGTCGTTGACCGGCCCGGCGCTGGCGGCGCGCCTGGGAAAAATGCGCACCGTCGCGGTGACCCGCGCCATCGGCGTGCCGTTGCTGCTGATCCTGGGAGCGGCGTCGGATCTGTGGCTCGCCATAGCAGCGGCGCTAGCGCGGGTCGTTGCGTTCAACATGGCGGCGCCGCTCTACGACGCCTATGCGATGGAGCAGACCGAGGAAAGCGCACGCCCGTTCATGATTGGCCTGCTGGGGGCGGCGTACAGCGCCGGGTTCCTCGTTGCGCCGCTGATCAGTACGTTCGTCCAGGAACGGTACGGCTTTGGTCCGCTGTTCGCAGCCACTGCGCTTCTGTATGCGCTCTCGGTCGTGGTGACATGGTGGTTTTTTGG
>JANWXL010000379.1 GCA_025055265.1 Roseiflexus sp. | reverse complement strand
TAGCGCAGTTGTGAACGGTCGGCGGGGATCGGTTGTTTTCCCTCGTACAGATTGCTCTCGACCATCATGCCGATCACGGCATTGCTGCTGGCGATGTGGTCGCGCAGCACCTCGCGCCAGACGTGCGGCTGGCGCGTGTGGTCGCTGCCAGCATTGGCGTGGCTGCAATCGATCATGATGGCGGGCAGCAGACCTGCCGCCTCCATCGCCTGTTCGGTTCGCGCCACGGTTGCTGCATCGTAGTTCGGTCCGGCGCTGCTGCCGCGCAGGATGATCATCCCGTCCGGGTTGCCGGTGGTGCGCACCACGCAACTCTGCCCGTCCTGATCGATGCCAAGGAAGGAGTGCGCCCGACGCGCCGACAGAAATGCGTTGACCGCCACCTGCACATTGCCATCGGTGCTGTTCTTGTAGCCGACCGGCATCGAGAGCCCGCTGGCGAGGGCGCGGTGGGTCTGCGACTCGACCGTGCGTGCGCCGATGGCGGTCAGGCTGATCAGATCGGTGATGTACTGCGGGCTGATCGGGTCAAGCATCTCGGTCGCGGTTGGCAGCCCCATATCGTTGACATGTAGCAACAATTCGCGTGCGCGCCGCAATCCCTCGTTCATATCGAATGAACCATCGAGATGCGGATCATTGATTAGACCGCGCCAACCGACAGTGGTGCGCGGTTTCTCGAAATAGGCGCGCATAACGATTACAATGCGGTCGCGCATCTCGCGCGCCAGGCGCGCCAGGCGTCCGGCGTACTCCAGTGCCGCGCTGGTATCGTGGATCGAACAGGGACCGACGACTGCCAGCAGGCGCCGATCTTCGCGGCGCATAATGCGCTTGATCGCTTCCCGCGTTTCATAGACTGTTTGCGCTGCAGCTTCGGTAATCGGATAGCGCTCGCGCAGAACGCGCGGCGGAGTGAGCGGTTCAAAGGCGAGAACGTGAAGATTATCGACCGGTCGCACGGGCATTACTCCTCGTTGTCGTCGAAGTCGTCGTCTTCTGGTTCCGGGAACGGTCCGAACCTGTCGTAGCGTTCCCACAATGAGAGTTTCGCATCGTCGGCTATTCTGGATGTCCTGGGCGTCAGGAGCATCTGACGCGCGACAGCGGCTGACATGCTCTCCTGATCGACCGCGCCGACGCGATAGCGTGCCATAACATCACTGTACTTGTCAGCGAGGCCGAGATACGCCATTGCGCGCACGATCCCTGCGTTCAACGCCCGGTCGTCGCTCTGCATCAGGCGCCGGTGCATTTCAGCGATGATCGACTCACGCACGGTTTCGTCGATCGCCGTGACATACGCCAGCGCCAGGAGCGCGCCGTCCCGTTCGAACTGAGTGTATGCGGGATTGTCGGCGAATGCCCAGAGCGCTTCCACGGCCGCTGCACCGATTCGCCCGATCATTTGCGGCACTTCGTACTGCCAGAGTTCGCGTGCTGAGTTCATGCTATCGAGTTCGGCATCAGCGCTCTTCAACAACGGCTCGATCATGCGCAGCGGGCGAAGTTCACCAAGCAGGCGCAGCGCGTGGATCGGCGCGTAAGCGACCGGCGGTTCCTCATAGAGGAGAGCAACGCTGGTCGCCATATCGATCAACGGATCGACGGCGGCATCGCCGCAGCGGAGGATGTTGTTGACCAGACGCTCGCTGGGGCGCAGTCCGGCGCGGCGCAGATGCCGCACATATTCGCTGGCGCTAAGGTTGAGAGTCATGGATCTTCTCCTTCTGCTTCTTGCGGCAACGCCGTGCGTTCGGCATCAGCGAGCGCCATCTCGTACAACGGGCGAAACGTCAGGCGGTGCTGCGGCGTGGGACCATAGCGGCGCAGCGCACGCTGGTGCGCGGCAGTGCCATATCCTTTGTGCGCGGCAAAGCCGTATTCGGGCCAGCGTTGTCCAAGCGCCTCCATGAAGCGGTCGCGCGTCACCTTAGCGATGATCGATGCTGCTGCAATCGACAGACAGCGCGCGTCGCCCTTGATCAGCACCCGCTGCGGCAGGGGCCAGCCACCGAGTTGCACAGCATCGATCAGCAGCGCATCGGCAGGGCGCGGCAGACGCAGGAGCGCCACCTGCATCGCCAGGCGCGTGGCGGGCAGAATGCCGTGGCTATCAACGATATGCGCTGGCGTCGCTCCAACCGCCCACGCAACCGCCAGACTCGTGATGCGCTCGAAGAGGGTCGCCCGTTGCGCCGGGGTCAGCGTTTTTGAGTCAGCAACACCATCAAGCAATGCTGGCGTATCGATCACCATCTCAGGCAGAATGACCGCAGCCGCAACCACCGGTCCCGCCCAGCATCCGCGCCCGGCTTCGTCAACCCCGGCGATGGCGCGATACCCGGCGGCGCGTAACGCCCGCTCCTCTTCGACTGTCGGCCGACATCCTGTCATTGCGAGACCCGGCGTGTTCCCAAAACATACTGAACGATGCCGCCAGACGTTGTGACTTCTCTGAACGACACGTCGATGCCAGCGCGCTCGAAGCGTTCGCCAAAGCGGCGCAGCGCGTCGAGAGACGCCAGCGCCGCCGGACGCGGCGACCGCTGGAGCGTCACGCGGTATGCCGCATCGACCAGACGAGCGTAAAGCGAGTCGTCGGCGAAGCGCGCCCATAACGCAATGGCGACGGTTCCGCCAGGGCGCAGCACGCGCCGGATTTCGGCGATAGTTGCATCTTCGGCGATATAGTCGCTTGGAAAGGTGGCAATGATGGTGTCGAACGATTCGGAGACGAAAGGAAGAGCGCGTGCATCAGCGCGCACAAGCGGCGTGCAACTCCCAAACTGCGCCAGACGACGCCGGGCAAGCCGGATCATCTGCGGCGACCGGTCGAGCCCGGCGAAAAAGCCGCTATGGCTCTGCGCCAGCGCCAGTTGCACATGCCCGGTGCCGCATCCAAGTTCCAGCGTCGCGCCGCGCGCAAACTCTAGCGCCGTCAGCGTCCACGCGCGCCATTGACCCGACGAGACCAGCGCTGCTACGGTGTCATACGTCCAGGCGAACTCCTGGTAGAAGCGCGCAAACGCCCATCGTATCAGACGCGCGTAGAGCGCCACAGGCGCGCTGAGTGCCATAGGAAGCGAACCATTGCCAGCGTTTAGCGCCGCTCCTTGATGCGCGCCGCTTTACCCGTGAGACCGCGCAGGTAGAACAGGCGCGCGCGCCGCACCTTGCCGCGGCGGACCACCTGAATGCTCTCGACGCGCGGCGCATGGACGAGGAAGGTGCGCTCGACGCCGATGCCGTGTGATGCAATGCGTCGCACCGTAAAATTCTCGTTGAGGCCGCTGCCCCGTTTGCGAATGACGACCCCTTCGAACTCCTGGATGCGCTCGCGGTTCCCTTCAACAACGCGCACGCCGACGCGAACCGTGTCGCCGACATCGAACTCGGGAACGTCCTGTTTCATGTAGCGGCGCTCGATCTCTTCTATAATCTGCTGTGACATTGCTGCGTGACTCCGGTCTACACAAAGAGAGCAGGGCGAATGCCGGCGCCCTGCCTGCTCAAACACTGGTGCGGATTATAGCATATGCTTGCGGTGGAGGCAAATGGGATCGTATGAGTCAACCTCTTGAAATTGGCGTCGTCTTTCCGCAAACGGAAATTGGCGACGATCCGGGGGCAATCCGCGCATACGCGCAGACGGTTGAGGCGCTTGGCTATCGCTACATCCTGGCATACGACCACGTCCTCGGCGCTGACCCGTCAGTTCGCCCCGGCTGGAGCGGACCGTACACGTGTGAGTCGATGTTTCATGAACCCTTCGTCCTGTTCGGGTATCTGGCGGGGGTCACTACGACGATCGGGCTGGTGACCGGAGTGATCATTCTGCCGCAACGACAGACGGCGCTGGTCGCCAAGCAGGCGGCGGAGGTCGATGTGTTGAGCGGCGGGCGCCTGCGTCTGGGGATTGGCATTGGCTGGAACGAGGTGGAGTACCAGGCGTTGGGCGAGAACTTCCACAATCGTGGTGCGCGCAGCGAAGAGCAGATCGCTGTGCTGCGCGCGCTGTGGTCCGACAAGGTCATCACCTTTCGCGGGCGCTGGCATACCATTGAGGCGGCAGGCATCAACCCGCTGCCGCCGCGGCGTTCCATCCCGATCTGGATCGGCGGGTACGCTGAGGCGACCCTGAAGCGTGTTGCGCGGATCGGCGACGGCTGGATCACCTTCCGTCCGCCGGACGAAACGACCCGTACTGCGCTGGAGCGCCTCGCCGGGTATGCCCGCGATGTCGGACGCGATCCAGCGACGATTGGCATTGAGTCGCAGGTGAACCTGCGCTCGGTCCCGGAGGAACGCTGGCAGGCGTATGTCGATGCCTGGCGCGCGCTCGGAGCGCGCTATCTCTGCCTCAACACGATGGGCATGGGGTTGACAAGCGTCGATCAGCACCTGGCAGTGTTGCAGCGCGCGGCATACCTGATAAGATGACCGTCACCTCCACCCTGCCACTGCCAATGGACAGACGCCTGAGCTGCTGCGTGTCCTCTGGTCACGCCAGCGCCTGCGCTAGGGTGCAGGCATGATTTGTCAGGCGGCAGACCATCGCGCCGCTCGATGCAGCGCCCTGAGCTGGTCGAAGGGCTCAACTGTCGGGCTGATCGCACAAAGGGCGCGCACATATGCCTGGCGCCAAACCTGCGTCAGCGGGGCTTCGTGCGCTCAGTGCGGGCATTATGATTTTTGAGAAAATAATCCGGTGTCGCCAAGTCCAGCCCGCGCAGGCGGGCTTTGCTTCCCGTAGCCCGCGACTTCAGGCGCCGGGCGGGAGGCGGATAGCGAAATATTCTATCAAACTCCATTCCATCCGCGCGGGCGCCATCGGTCAGGAACCGTCAATTCATGACTGCACCCCCTTTGCCAGCGCCGGTCGTCTTGGCGGCGCAGGGAGTGGTATAATTCGTAAAGATGCCATGTTTCGCCGCAAGTGTAAGGTGACCTGATGAACCAGGAACGGGTGCTGCGCGATCTGATGGCATTGCCGCCAGAGGCGCAGTGGCTGGCAGCGGATTTTATCGCGCTGTTACGCCTTCGCTATACACAGGAGTCATCCGAAGAGCGCACCGTCCTGACCGACTCAGAGGATACGGATTTCATTGGTATGTGGAGTGATCGCGACGCCCTGACCGACTCAGAGAATACGGATTTCGTTGGTATGTGGAGCGATCGTGGCGATATGGCGGATAGCTCTCTGTCCAGACTCGTAACACGATTGCGAGAATGGGGCTAGAGACCGCGTCTGCTCTTATTGATACAGACATTCTTGTTGCATCCAAGAATTGACGCGACCATCGCCTCATAATGGGCCTCAATCTGTTACCCTATCCATAGCATAGGAGATCGCGCATGATCTTCGACGACAATCCCCACGCCTCGATTCGCATTCTCCGAACGCGCATGCCGTATGCGCCGTTCGATATGCGTCCCTGGTCGCCAGCCGTGAATGTGTTTGAGACCGAACATGCGATGCTGCTGGTCGTCGAGCTGGCTGGCGTCGAGCCGTCGAATGTGCAGATCGAAGCGCATCCGCAGTTCGTGCGGATTGCCGGCGTGCGGCAGATCGCCCTGCCCCACGACCTGCGCCGGCTGCACCGGATGGAGATCGCTTCCGGCGCGTTTCAGATCGAGGTTCCCTTCGATCGCCCGATTGACCCGGATCGGACGAATGCCCGTTTCAACAACGGTCTGCTGGAGATCTGGCTTCCCTTTGCCGGGCGCGGCGCCCGTCAGATCGTGATTCATGTCCATCGGGAGGGTGAGTCATGAGCATGCCGACACCACACCAGAACCCGCCCGACATTCCGGAAGTGCTGCCGATCCTGCCCCTCAACAATGTCGTACTGTTTCCCGGTATGTTCCTGCCGCTCGTCGTCAGCGGCGACGCATGGGTGAAACTGGTCGATGAGGCGGCGCTTTCAACGAAGATGGTCGGCGTATTTATGCGCACCCAGCCTGGCGAGGGGTTCGATCCGCTGGCGCTGGCGCGCACCGGTACGGCGGCGTTGATCATTCGCATGCTGCGGTTGCCGCACGGTGCGGTGCAGATCCTGGTCCAGGGGCAGGCGCGCATTCAGATCATGCAACTGATCGTCACCGAACCATATCCGCAGGCGCGGATTGCGATTCACCGCGACCCCGCCGTGCTGTCGGTGGAGGTTAGCGGTCTGGCGCGTGCGGCGCTTGCCGCTTTCCAGCAGATCATTCAGTTGAGCCCGACGCTGCCCGACGAACTGGCGATTGTCGCCGCCAATACCGCACAACCCGGTATGCTGGCGGACCTGATCGCAGCCAATCTGAACCTCAAGCCGGAAGATCAGCAACTTGTGCTCGATACGCTCGATGTGCAGGAACGTCTGCGCCAGGTGCTCAGTTTCCTCGAGCGCGAGCGTGAAATCCTGACGATCGGGCGCAAGGCGCAGGAAGAGATGTCGAAGAGCCAGCGCGAGTACGTCCTGCGCCAGCAACTCGAGGCGATCAAGCGCGAGTTGGGCGAAACCGATGAGCACGCCGCCGAGATTGCCGAGTTGCGTCGTCGCCTGGAGGCGGCGAATCTTCCCGAAGAGGCGCGCAAGGAGGCCGAACGCGAGATCTCACGCCTGGAGCGCATGCCTCCCGGCGCCGCCGAGTACGTCGTTGCCCGCACCTACCTGGACTGGCTCCTCGACCTGCCGTGGAATGTCAGCACGGAAGACAACCTCGATCTGGCGCAGGCGCGTCAGGTGCTCGATGAGGATCACTACGACCTGGAGCGGATCAAGGAACGGATTATTGAATATCTGGCAGTGCGCAAGCTGCGGCTTGAACAGGATGTCAGCGGCAGCGCGCGCGGTCCGATCCTCTGCTTTGTCGGTCCTCCCGGCGTCGGGAAGACCAGTCTGGGAACGTCGATCGCCCGTGCGCTGGGGCGCAAATTCGTGCGCGTGGCGCTTGGCGGCGTGCGTGACGAGGCTGAGATCCGCGGGCATCGCCGCACTTACATCGGCGCACTGCCGGGACGCATCATCCAGGGGATCAACCGCGCCGGCAGCAACAACCCGGTCTTCATGCTCGATGAAGTCGATAAACTCAGCGTCGGCTTCCAGGGCGATCCGGCGGCTGCGCTGCTGGAAGTGCTCGACCCGGAGCAGAATGTGGCGTTCGTCGACCGCTACCTTGATGTGTCGTTTGATCTGAGCCGCGTGTTGTTCATCTGCACCGCCAACCGTTCTGATACCATCCCGCCCGCGCTGCTCGACCGCATGGAGTTGCTGGAACTCGCTGGCTACACTGAAATGGAAAAGCTGGAAATCTGCCGGCGCTACCTGATCCAGCGCCAGCGCAACGAGCAGGGTCTGGGAGAACGCGCCCCGACGATCACCGAGGCGGCGCTCCGGCGTCTGATCCGCGAATATACTCACGAGGCGGGCGTGCGCGACCTGGAGCGGCGGATCGGCGCTATCTATCGCAAGATGGCCACGCGCGCGGCGGAAGGTCAGTCGCTGCCGGAACAGGTGGACGCGCCCGATCTCGATGAACTGCTCGGACCGCCGCGCTTCCGCAGCGAAATGCTGCTCGGTGAAGACGAAGTCGGCGTGGTCACCGGACTGGCGTGGACGCCGACCGGCGGTGATGTCCTCTTTGTCGAAGCGAGCGTCGTGCCCGGCAATGGTCAGTTGACGCTGACCGGTCAACTCGGCGATGTGATGAAGGAGTCCGCACGTGCGGCGTTGACCTATGCGCGCTCGCGGGCGCGGACGCTGAACATTCCGACCGATTTCGCACAGATCTGCGATATTCACATCCATGTTCCGGCTGGCGCAGTACCAAAGGATGGACCGTCGGCTGGCATCACAATGGCGAGCGCGCTGATCTCGGCGCTGACCGAGCGCCCCGCCTACAAACATGTCGCCATGACTGGCGAGATCACGTTGCGCGGCAAGGTGCTGCCGATTGGCGGGGTCAAGGAAAAGTTGCTGGCGGCGCAGCGCGCTGGAGTGCGCACGGTGCTGCTGCCGAAGGCGAATGCGCCCGATCTGCGTGAGTTGCCGGAGGAGACGCGCCAGCAACTCGAAATCGTCCTGGTCGAACATATGGACGAGGTGCTGCCGCGAGTCCTGCATCCCAAGAGTGAGCCGGTCACCCCGGCAGAACCCGCGCCCGCCGACGGTGTGGGTGTGGAACCGGTGACGTAGGCGTCCGAGCGGCGAAAGTGGCCGTCGCGTCGTGATATGCAGGAGGGAAGTGCGGCGACAGAGTCGCTATGAGCTGCGGGCTAATGAAGATCAAGAAATAAATCCGGCAGACTCGTGCTGCCAGGTCGCGCGTTCTCTATGCTGAGGGCTCATGGAGTTTGAGAAAATAGTCCGGTCTCGCCCAGCTAAGCCCGCGTAGGCGGGCTTCGCAACCGTAGCCCGCGACTTCAGGCGCCGGGCGGGTAGGCGGATAGCGGAATAATTATGCAAAAACCATCAGCCCGCAGTGCCTAGGAGTACCAGACTAACTTCCTAATCTGCAACAGCCCGCAGCGTCAGGATGTCGTCTGAAGGCTTACGCTGGGGCTAATGCCAGTTCTTGCGTCAGAAGGCTTCTATAACTGGAAAGGACTCAACAATGTCGTTGAAGGAGCGTGTGGACGGTCTCTTAAGCGCAGCCGTTGAGCGGGGAGATGTGCCTGGGGTTATAGCGGTCGTTGTTGATCGCGAGGGGGTGCTGTACGAAGGCGCGTTTGGGAAGCGCAACCTGGCGACTGGCGAGCCAATGACGGTCGATACGGTCTGCTGGATTGCCTCGATGACCAAGTCGATCACCGGCGCCTGTGCGATGCAACTGGTCGAACAGGGCAAACTCGATCTCGACGCTCCCGCGAGCCAGTGGGTTCCGATGCTGGCGGAAGCGCAGGTGTTGGAGGGTTGGGACGACGAGGGAAAGCCGAAGTTGCGTCCGCCAGCGCGTCCGATCACGCTGCGTCAGTTGCTCACGCATACCGCTGGATTTTCTTACGAGTTCTGGAACGCAGATATTCTGCGCTACCAGGAGGTGATGGGCGTGCCTGGCATTGCCAGCGGGAAGCTTGCATCACTGACTACGCCGTTACTCTTTGATCCCGGTGAACGCTGGGAGTATGGCATCAGCATCGATTTTGCCGGTCTGGCGGTTGAGGCGGTCAGCGGCAAGCGACTGAGCCAGTATATGCAGGATCACTTGCTGCAACCGCTCGGTATGCACGACACCGCCTTCTATATCCGTCCCGACATGCGTGCGCGTCTGGCGACAGTCCACGCGCGCGGCGAGGATGGGACGCTGGCGCCGATGGAGTTTGAATTGCCGCAGAACCCCGAGTTCGATCTGGGAGGCGGCGGTCTGTACGGTACGGCTGGCGATTATGCGCGGTTTGTGCGCATGGTGCTCAACCGCGGCGAACTTGACGGTGTGCGGGTGCTCAATGCTGAAACGGTTGACCTGATGTGCCAGAATGCAATCGGCGATCTGCGGGTGACTCCGCTGAAGAGCGTAATGCCGCAATTTTCCAACGACGCCGAATTCTTCCCTGGACTGCCCAAGGGGTGGGGGTTGTCCTGGCAGATTAACCTTGAGCCTGCGCCGACCGGTCGTTCAGCAGGCAGTCTGCAATGGGCAGGTCTGGCGAACTCGTACTTCTGGATCGACCTCGAGCGTGGCATTGGCGGGGTCTACCTGACGCAGATCACGCCATTCGCCGATACGAAGTCGCTGCCGTTGTTCGAGGCGTTCGAGACGGCAGTGTACCAGTCGATGTAACGTCTGGCGCGCCACGGACATCTCAAGGAAGGATGCCCCACGCGGTCGTCCGTGTGTGACGGCGGTGGTGGGGCAAATATGGGCAGGATAGGTAGGGCAGGGTAGGGGCAGCAGGGGCAGGTCTCAGACCCATAGGCGCGAACTTTACCAATCGATGTCCCATCATGCCGCCTCACGGAGCGGTTGCGCGGGGGGGAGACGCTCCGCCAGCCACTGGCGGATGTCGGCTTCTTGCTGCCGTCGCTTCCGTGGACTGCTCA
>JANWXL010000508.1 GCA_025055265.1 Roseiflexus sp. | reverse complement strand
ATTTTGGTGACGACGCCGGCGCCGACGGTCTTGCCGCCTTCGCGGATGGCGAAGCGCAGGCCTTCGTCCATGGCGATCGGGGCGATGAGTTCGACCTCCAGGCGCACGTTGTCGCCCGGCATCACCATCTCCGTCCCCTCGGGCAGCTTCACCACCCCGGTGACGTCGGTGGTGCGGAAGTAGAACTGCGGCCGGTAGTTGGAGAAGAACGGCGTGTGCCGGCCCCCCTCCTCCTTGGTCAGGATGTAGGTCTCGGCCAGGAACCGCGTGTGCGGCGTGATCGACCCAGGCGCCGCCAGGACCTGACCGCGCTCCACCTCCTCCCGCTTGGTGCCGCGCAACAACGCGCCGATGTTGTCCCCCGCCTCCCCCTGATCGAGAAGCTTGCGGAACATCTCGACACCCGTCACCACCGTCTTCTGCGTCGGACGAAGCCCCACGATCTCCACCTCGTCCCCGACCTTGACCACGCCGCGCTCGATGCGACCCGTCACCACCGTGCCGCGCCCGGAAATCGAGAACACGTCCTCGATCGGCATCAGGAACGGACGGTCCTTCGCCCGCTGCGGCTGCGGAATGTACTCGTCCACCGCCTCCATCAGCCTCAAAATCGCCTGCTCGCCGATCTCAGGGTTGCGATCCTCCAGAGCGCACAGCGCAGAGCCGCGGATCACCGGAACCTCGTCGCCAGGGAACTGATAGGACTTCAACAGCTCCCGAACCTCGAGCTCGACCAGGTCCAAAAGCTCCGGATCGTCCACCATGTCCACCTTGTTCATGAACACCACCAGCGCCGGCACACCCACCTGACGCGCAAGCAGGATGTGCTCCCGCGTCTGCGGCATCGGACCGTCGGCCGCAGAAACCACCAAAATCGCACCGTCCATCTGCGCCGCACCCGTGATCATGTTCTTCACGTAGTCGGCATGGCCCGGACAATCGACATGCGCATAATGCCGCTTCGCCGTCTCGTACTCGACATGCGCCGTCGAAATCGTAATCCCACGCGCACGCTCCTCAGGCGCCTTGTCAATCTGATCATACGCCATATACGTCGCACCACCCCTCTTCGACAAAACCTTCGTAATCGCCGCAGTCAACGACGTCTTGCCATGGTCCACATGACCAATCGTACCAATGTTGCAGTGCGGCTTCGTCCGCTCAAACTTCGCCTTCGCCATGGC
>JANWXL010000439.1 GCA_025055265.1 Roseiflexus sp. | reverse complement strand
GATGAGCAATCTCCGCAATTGCGGCAATGTCAGCGATCTTGAGCAGCGGATTCGACGGCGTCTCGACCCACACCAGGCGCGTGTTGGGGCGCAGCGCCGCCGCGACGTTCTGCGGGTCGCGCATATCGACGCGGGTATATTCCAGTCCCCACGGCGCCATAATCTCGCGCAGCAACCGTGTGATGCCGTGGTAGGCGTCGTCGGGCGCAACCACGTGGTCGCCGGGGCGCAGCGCCTGGAAAATGCTCATGGCTGCCGCAAGACCGGAACTGAACGCCACGCACGTTGCGCCGCCTTCGAGCGCCGCCAGGCAGGTTTCGAGCATCGTGCGGTTGGGGTTGCCGTTGCGGGTGTAGATGTACCCATGCGGAAAACTCCCGTCCGGCGCCCGCTCGAAAGTCGTCGTCAGGTAAATCGGCGGAATGACCGCCCCCGTCGCTGGATCGATCTCCTGACCGGCGTGAATGGATGTCGTTTCGGGATGCATGGGTGCTCCGTATCACATCACACAAAGGCACGAAGGCACAAAGGATCGGCAGCAGTATCTCTCAAGGGTAAAGTTTTCAGGCGCGATGGGTTTTTGCCGTGTCAGAAGCCTTTTTCTTCCTCACCCCCCGTCCCCCTCTCCAGCGATGCTGGAGAGGGGGTGTTGAGACGTTCTGATGCCGAAAACGGCCGACTTAACACGAGGGCGTGCTGGAAAAAATCTACCTTGTGAGCTACTCCCCACTCCCTATCCCAAAACCTCAGCCGGATGTGCAATATACCCCAGCACCGCCGTCGCCGCGGCGACTTCGGGCGACGCCAGGTAGATCTGCGCCTCCGGCGATCCCATGCGCCCACGGAAGTTGCGGTTGCCGGTAAACAGGCAGACTTCGCCGGGCGCCAGCACACCCATGTGCCGCCCGATGCATGCGCCGCAGCCGGGGGTGCCGATGGCGGCGCCCGCTTCGAGCAGGGTCGCCAGCGTTCCGTCGGCAGTCGCCTGCCGCAGCGCCTCGCTTGACGCTGGAACGACCAGCAATCGCACCCCGCGCGCCACCTTGCGCCCCTTCAGAATGCGCGCAGCAGCGGCCATGTCGTTGGCATGCCCATTTGTGCAGGTGCCGATGTAGACCACATCGACCTCAACGCGCCCCAGTTCGCTCAGGTCACGCACATTGTCGACGAAGTGCGGCACGCTGATCTGCGGTTCGAGCGTGTCGAGATCGACCTCGACCGTCCGACTGTAGCGCGCCCCTTCCTCGACGCGCAACCACGACGGCACAGTAATGCCGCGCCGCATCGCGTGCTCCTCCCAGCCAGGACCGGTTGGCGGAATGATGCCCGCCTTGCCGCCGATCTCGATCGACAGCGTGGCAAGCGTCATCCGTTCGCTGACGCTCAGTTCCTCGACGCCGTGCCACTCGACCGACTGATAGGTTGCGCCATCGGCGCCGATCAGTCGCGCCACG
This sequence comes from Roseiflexus sp., assembly GCA_025055265.1. Classification (GTDB taxonomy): domain Bacteria; phylum Chloroflexota; class Chloroflexia; order Chloroflexales; family Roseiflexaceae; genus Roseiflexus. The sequence goes on along the minus strand of JANWXL010000439.1, from coordinate 754 downwards.
CGCAGCCCCAGGTCTTTGGCGCCAACGCCGGGGCGGAACCGACCGCGCGCCAGGATGCGCACTGTTTCCGGCACACGCAGCCACGTTTGCCCGGTCGCTAGCGCCAGTGCCATGTCGGTCGATCCCATGCCGGTGCCGAAGGCGCCGACTGCGCCATACGCCGTCGAATGCGAATCGCTGCCGAGGATCAGCATGCCAGGGCGCGCCAGCCCTTCTTCGACCAGCACCGGATGCGAAATGCCGCGCCCGACATCGAAGAAATGAGTAATCTGCTGCTGCCGCACCCAGCGCCGCAGCGCCAGTTGATGCTCGGCATTCTGGATTGTCGCCGCCGGCGCCACGTGGTCCACCACCACTGCCACCCGGTCGCGGTCCCATACCTGGTCGGCGCCCAATTCCTGGTGCAGGATTTTGATGATGCTGGGCGAAATACTGTCGTGCATCATCGCCAGATCGACCCTGGCGACGATATTCTCACCGGCGGAGACCGGTCTTCCGGCGGCGTGCGAAAGAATCTGTTCTGCGAGCGTCTGCCCCACGACTCCCTCCTGAAGCGTAAACAGAAAGCCCGCTCGCCTGGTCTGGCGAAGCGGGCCTGTCAACCAACCATTGCGGGACAAGCGAGCCTAACCAGACCAGACGTCCGGCTTTTTGCTGCGCTTGACCTGCTTGGCGATCAGGGATTGCATATCACGTATAACGAGTTCTTTACTGCGATGCGAAGTGTACCATTGAAGCGTGCGGCTGTCAAGCG
>JANWXL010000433.1 GCA_025055265.1 Roseiflexus sp. | reverse complement strand
AGCATCGCCGCAGCGGCGCGCGCGGCGCGCGAGATCGTCGCACGCGGCGTTACGACGATCAAGATCAAGTTTGGTGCGGTCGATCCAGAGACAACCACGATTCGTACCATGGAGCACGATCTGGCGCGGATCGTTGCTGTCAGAGATGAGGCGCCGGATGCGCGCCTGATCCTCGACGGCAACTGCGGCTACACTGCCGACGACGCGCTCAGGCTGCTCGATATGCTGAACGTCCACGGCATTGTCCCGGTGTTATTTGAACAACCGGTTGCGAAGGATGACGAAACCGGGCTGCGTCGCCTGACCGCCACACGCCGTGTGCCCATCGCCGCTGATGAAAGCGCCGCGAGCGCCGCCGACGTCGCACGACTGGCGAAGGCCGGTGCAGTGGACGTGATCAATATCAAGTTGATGAAGTGCGGCATTGTCGAAGCGCTCGACATCGCCGCCGTCGCACGCGTTGCCGGTCTGCGCCTGATGATCGGCGGCATGGTGGAGTCGATCCTGGCAATGACCGTCTCCGCCTGTTTTGCCGCTGGTCAGGGCGGATTTGATTTTGTGGACCTGGATACGCCGCTGTTCCTGGCAGAGAACCCCTTCGAGGGCGGGATGTTCTATCGCGGTGGCATGATCGATCTGACGTCGATTGATGCCGGGCATGGAGTGAAGCCGCTGTGAGGCAAGAGGCGCGAGGTGTGAGGCGCGAGGTGTGAGGCAAGAGGTGTGAGGCAAGAGGCAAGAGGCGTGAGGCAAGAGGCAAGAGTCGCGAGACGCGAGGCGCAAGGCGTGAGGCAAGAGGCAAGAGGTTTGAGGCAAGAGGTGAGGCAATGCGCGCATTCGTTCTGCGCTTCCATTCGTTTATTCGTTTCCCCATTCGTTGACCGTTGCAAGGCGCAAGGCGCGAGGTGTGAGGCGCGAGGTGTGAGGCAAGAGGCAAGAGACGTGAGGCAAGAGGCAAGAGGCGCGAGACGCGAGGCGCGAGGCGTGAGGCAAGAGGCAAGAGGTGTGAGGCAAGAGGTGTGAGGCGTGAGGCGTGGGGACAGGAAAGTTGAAGGTGGGAAGGTTGAATGTGGGAGATGGAAACACGACCAAAGGTGAGTGGCAAGGGGCAAGAGAGTGTGAAGAGTGCGGCAAAGCGGTTCTTGGTTCTTGGTTCTCGATTCTAGTAACCCCTAACCCCGACAAGGAGCGCAGCTTGAACACCACAAGACCCTATCTGGCAGTACTCTCGATTATTATCATTCTGGCGGCGATGGCGTTATCCGTCGTACCGCCTGCTCGCGCCGCCACGGCAACCGGCGTGTTTCAGCCTGATGCGTGCATGTTTGAACTCCCCGCTGGCGCCGTCGAAGGGCGCGATCTGGAGTGCGGCTGGCTGCGTGTGCCGGAGCGCCATGCCCGGCCGGAGGGACCTGCCATTCGCCTGGCGGTGGCAATTATCCGATCGCGCGCCAGCGACCGCAAACCCGATCCGCTGGTCATGTTGCAGGGCGGTCCCGGCGGTTCCACGATTGATGCCTACACCAAAATCCTCTTTGGTCCCGGCAATCGCCTGCGCGAGATGATTGACCGCGACATCGTGCTGTTTGATCAACGCGGCACGCTCTACTCCGAGCCATCGCTCGTTTGCCAGGAGCAATGGGAACTGGTCGAACGCACGATTGAGCAGCAATTGACTTACGAAGAGTCGGATCGGTTGTCACTCGAAGCGGCAACCGCCTGCCGTCGGCGGCTGGCAGCCGAAGGAATTGATCTCTCAGCGTTCAACAGCATTGAGAATGCTGCCGATGTTGCTGCGCTGGCGCGCGCATTGGGGTACGAAAAGATCAATCTCTACGGCGTCTCTTACGGCACGTTGCTGGCGCAACACGTTATGCGCAACCATCCCGACATTCTGCGCAGCGTGGTGCTTGATGCAGTCGTGCCGACCAGCGTCAACTATCTGATCGAAGCGCCGCGGGCGAAGGATCGTGCATTTACGGAACTGTTCAATGCGTGTGCTGCTGACGCCGGGTGTCGTGCTGCCTACCCCAACCTGGAACAGTCGCTGATCACGACAATCGAGCGGCTCAACCGCGAACCGGCGCGTGTGCCAATCACCGACGATAAAACGGGTAAGACATACAATGCCGTGCTCGATGGTGACAGTTTCGCCAGTTTCATTTTCCAGATCATGTATTCGACGAGTTTCATCCCGGCGATCCCGCGGATCATTGACGACGCAACGCGCAACGATTTCCGCGTGCTGGGGCAGGTGCTGCCGATCATTGTCTTCGACCGCACCCTCAGCCTGGGGATGCACTATGCAGTGATCTGCGCCGAGGATGCCGACTTTTCGCCTGACGATGCGCCGCTGGAGGGACTGCGTCCGTTTGTCGCTCTCGACGGGCAGCGTAGCCTCGAAGGATATCTGGAACGCTGCAATGTCTGGCAGGTTGGGCAACTCGATCCGGTGGTCGATGCGCCGGTGTCCAGCGACATCCCGACGCTCGTGTTGTCGGGCAGGTTCGATCCGATTACGCCGCCGGAGTTTGGCGATGTGGTTGCGCGCACCTTGAGCCGGGCATACGTCTACACCTTTCCCGATACAGGACACGCTGCAGTTGGCGCGAGCGAATGCGCCAATACGATGTTGAAGGCGTTTCTCGATGATCCGCTGCAACCGCCGGACTCGTCCTGCATCGCCGAAAGTGCGGGACCGCGCTTTATCTCGCCGGAAACGGTCATATTTACGCCGATAACGTTTGCGCTGGCGACGCTCGACGCCGCTGGCCTGGCGCCGCTCGGCGCGTTCGTCGGGGCGTTGATCCTGTTGCTCTCAGCGTGGATCATCTGGCCCCTCGGCTGGTTATTTCGCCTGATCACTGGCGGGCAGGCGCCGCCGCCATCCGTCGGCGCCACCGTCGCGCGCTGGCTGGTCGTCCTGGCGGGTGTGGCAGGAGCGGCGTTCGTTGGCATCACACTGGTAACCATCGTGCAAATGGCAGTCGTCAATGATGCGATGATCTTCTACGGTCTGCCACGTTCTGCAACGCTGGTCGCACTCATCTGGGGCATGCCGATACTGGCGATGGCAATTGTGGTCTGTGCCGCACTCTCCTGGGCGCGCGGGTGGTGGTCAGGCATCGGGCGCATCTACTACTCCTTGCTGGCGCTCTGTGCCATCGGAGGCGCGGCGGCGCTGGCGTGGATGGGGATTTACAACTAACCCCTAACCCCTCATCCAACGCAACTCTGAGCATTCACCCTTCGTCTCACCAGCAGATGTGTGTTGAGGAGCGTCCGATATGCTGAGGCCCCGCTGGCGCAAGGTGTTCGCCGATGTCTGGAGCAATAAGACTCGCACAATTCTCGTGGTGCTGTCGATTGCTGTCGGCGTGTTTGCGATTGGTGCGATTGCTGGCGCCAATGCGCTGCTGACCCGCGAAATGACTGCGGCATATCTGGCAGTCAACCCTGCCGACATCTCGATTTATCCCGACGTATTCGATGATGAACTGGTGCGCACCGTGCGGCGAATCCCTGGTGTGGCAGACGCCGTCGGCAGGCGCGCCGTTGGTGTGCGCCTCCAGACCGGACCAGACCAGTGGCGCGATATGACGATCTATATCGTGCGCGACTTTGAGGAGATGCGGATCAACAAGGTATTCCCGGTCGAGGGCGCCTGGCCCCCGCCACCCCGCACCCTGCTCGTCGAACGCGCGTCGCTGCCGCTGACTGGCGCAAACATCGGCGATACCGTCACCATCCGGCTGCCTGATGAAACCCTGCGCCGGATGCGGATCGCCGGAACGGTCGCCACCCCTAATCTTGTGCCAGCAGCGTTAACCAACCAGACGTATGCGTTTGCGACGTTCGGGACCCTTGAATGGCTTGGTCAACCGGAGTTCTACGATGAGTTGAACATTACCGTGACCGGTGATCGCTTCGACAAGGAGCATATCGCAGAGGTTGCGACGCTGGTGCGGAACAAAATCGAGAGCAGCGGTCGCACCGTCTACTTCACTTATCTCCCGGAACCGGGACGCCATCCGGCGCATCAGGTGCTGCAACCGCTCTTCCTGCTGCTCGGTTTTCTTGGGGCGCTCTCGTTGTTCGCCAGTTGTTTTCTGGTCATCAACACAATTTCGGCGCTACTGACCCAGCAGGTGCGGCAGATCGGCGTGATGAAGGCCATCGGCGCACGCACGCGCGATGTTGTCGTAATGTATCTGGCGAGCGTGCTGCTGCTCGGCGTGCTGGCGCTGCTGCTGGCGATGCCGCTGGCATACCTGGTCGCCGCCGGTCTCACGGTTCTCATTTCGGGAATGATGAACACTGACGTGACCAGCCTGGCAATGCCGCTGGAGGTCTGGTTGCTCATGATTGCCGTCGGTCTTATGGTGCCGCTGCTGGCGGGCGCCTTCCCGGTTCTCGGCGGCGCGCGCGTGACGGTACACGAAGCGCTCAGCAGCTATGGTCTGGGCAAAGGGCGCTTTGGGCGCAGCCGCATCGATCATCTGCTCCAGCGCATTCACGGCCTCTCGCGTCCGCTGATGCTGTCGCTCCGCAACACCTTCCGGCGCAAAGAACGGCTGGCGCTGACCATGGTAACGCTTACCCTCTCCGGGATCATCTTCATGTCGGTGTTCAGTGTGCGCAATTCATTGCAGCTGACGCTGGACGACGCCTTGAAGTACTTCAATTTCCATATCCTGGGCGTCTTCAACGGCTTCTACCGCACGGAGCAGATCGAACGCGAGGCGCTGGCGGTCCCCGGCGTGATTGCTGCTGAAAGCTGGGGATTCGATACGGTGCGCCGGGTGCGCCCCAACGATACCGAGAGCGACGCGATCACCATGTATGCCGTACCCGCCGAAACGCGCATGATCATCCCAACTGTCCTCGAAGGGCGCTGGCTGCTCCCCGAAGACGAAAATGCGCTGGTGATCAACTCGAGTGTGCTTGGTCTCGAACCCGACATCAAGGTTGGCGATACGGTAACGCTGAAGATTGACCGGCGTGAAACCGAGTGGAAGGTGGTTGGCATTGTGCGTGGCATTGGCGGACAGGCGATCCTGTACACGCATTACCCGTACTTCGCTCGCATGCGCGGATTTACCGGGCGCGCCGTTGCAGTGACTGTACAGATCGACCCGCCCGATGTTACGAACCAGGAGCGGGTGGCGAAGGAACTGGAAGCGCACTATAAATCGGTTGGCATACGCATGGGCGCAGCGCTGACTCTTGCAATCCTCCGACAGCAGAATGAACTCTTTTTCAATATCCTGGTCGCATTCCTGCTCTTCATGGCGCTGCTGCTGGCAACTGTCGGCGGGCTTGGGTTGATGGGCACGATGAGCATTAATGTGCTCGAACGCACCCGCGAGATTGGCGTCCTCCGGGCAATTGGCGCATCAAACGGCGCGGTGCTGGGCATCATCATCACCGAAGGCGTTATCATTGGGGCGCTAAGCTGGGCGCTGGCAATGATCGTCGCTGTGCCGCTCGCAAAGGTGATTTCCGACAGTGTTGGCATGGCGTTCTTCCAGACGCCGCTCAGCTTCTCGTTCTCGGTCGGCGGCGCGCTCATCTGGCTTGTCCTTGTGACGATCATCGCCGCCGTCGCCAGTTTGCTGCCGGCATACAACGCGACGCGCCTCACCGTGCGCGAAGTGCTGGCGTATGAGTGATAGAGCAGAAAATCATGTCTTTTGGTTCGCTCCAGAACCGCCATAAGCCCTATGCCGGAACAGGACCAAAGTGAGATAGCGTAACTTCAGCGAATATCATATACTTGAGACAACCCTTTCTTCCCCTCCTTCGCCAGAAGGCTCCGGTTGCTACCGGGGCTTTCTGGTTTTGCAATCCTGAACTCGAGGCAAATAATCGCGCACGGATTGTCGACTATCGGGACGGATGCGCTCATAGAGCGATCAATCAGATGTGGCACAATCTCGCCAATGGCGATTGTCTTGCGGTTAGCGTTGGCTTCGACAGGCTCAGCCAATGCCAACCGCTCCACAGGCTTTATTTGTCCAGGTTCAGGTTGATCGCCCTATCAGATCGCTGGCGTTCCATGATCAACCAATCCGTCTGGATCCGTCCCAATCCGTGCGAATCCGTGTTCCGTGACACACCGTGCCAGTGTCGCGGACTCAACAGGCGCGTGGTATCATACCCCCAGTCAATTCAAAGAAGCGAGGTGGGCAATGAGCAGCACGACGGTCGCAGCAGCGCCGATTGTCTACCCCGACAGCGACGGGATGCCAATGGCGGACAACACTAAACAGTTTCGTGCCATCGTGACCATCCAGGGCAACCTCGAGGCGCTCTTCCGCGACCGCGCCGATGTGTTCGTGGCCGGCGACCTGCTCTGGTACCCGGTCGAAGGGCGCCCCGACATCCGCCGCGCGCCGGACGCAATGGTGGTCTTCGGGCGCCCGAAAGGGGACCGCGGCTCATATCGCCAGTGGGAGGAG